>JBKUMA010000277.1:0-2333 GCA_046955055.1 Candidatus Gastranaerophilaceae bacterium | reverse complement strand
CTTTGATTGTTTTAATAATCATTTTTAAAATTTCTGTATTGATATCTTTCATAACATAAGCACAAGCTCCGGCATGCAGTGCATCCATTACTTCTTGTTCGCTTATATGCGATGTTAAAATAATTACCTTTGCGTTGCTGTCTATTTCAAGAATTCTTTTTGTGGCTTCTATGCCTGAAATATCCGGTAGTCCTATGTCCATTAAAGTTATATCAGGATGAACAAGACGAAATTTTTCTACAGCTTCTTTACCGCTTTGGGCTTCAGATATTACTTCAAGTTCGTTCTGTCCTTCAAATAATGATTTCAGCCCTACACGCATAAGCTTTTGGTCTTCTACTAATAAAATTCTTATAGGTGTATTTGTCATATTTTCTCCTCAAAAGTTGACTTTACCGCTATAATACTTATAATTCTATTTTGCAACCAATTAATCCCTATTTTGTGAATTTCGGCGGATTATATTATGGAAAGATATTTGTGAACTATTATTTGGATTTATATTGAAAAGACTATTATAATTTCTTAGGATGAAAATTTAATAAAAACTTTATCTTTAATAGGTGGTAAAAATTTTTGTTTTGAATTATTATATTAATGATAAGCAAAAAGGTAAATTGTTATGAAATATTCAAAATATTCTACAATAATTATAGGGAGTGGTATCGCAGGTTTATATGCGGCATTAAAAACAGAACAGCAGGTTAAACTGCCAGATGGACTTTTGTTGATTACAAAGTCAAAGCTGGGTGAAAGCAATTCCAGATATGCTCAAGGCGGTATGGTTGCCGTTATGAAGGAAAACAAAAATGATTCTACTGCATCGCACATCTCAGATACAATAAAAGCTGGTGCAGGCTTAAGTGAATTTAATGCTGTAAAATATATTTCAGAGCATTCTGATTCGGTTGTAAAAGACTTATTGAAATTCGGAGTCGAGTTTGACAGGGATGAAGATAACCATTTATGTTTTACAAGAGAAGCTGCACACAGTGTAAGAAGAATTTTGCATTCAGGCGGTGACGCTACAGGTAAGATGATTGAACAGGCTTTGTGTAAAAAAGTTGCTGTTAATGAAAATATAGAAGTATATGAACAAACAGTTGCTGTAGAGCTTCTTGTTAACTCTAAATCCGAATGCAAGGGTGTTGTTGTATTTAATGATATTACTCAGGAATATGAAACTATTTATTCCCCTTGTATTATTCTTGCCACAGGCGGAATAGGGCAGTTATACAAATATACAACTAATCCTTCAGGTGCTACCGGTGACGGACTTGCTCTTTGTTATAATGCTGGTGCTGTTATGCAGGATATGGAATTTGTTCAATTCCACCCGACTGCTCTGGCTATTGACGGTGAAGAAAACAGATTTTTAATAAGTGAAGCTGTTAGAGGCGAAGGTGCAAAACTTGTTGATGCTGACGGTATAGAATTTATGCATAAATATCATGAGAAAAAAGAGCTTGCTCCGCGAGACATTGTTACACGTGCTAATTTCAACGAAATGATGGAAAATAAAGTTGATAATGTTTATTTGAATGCAACTTGTATTGATGCAAAAAAACTTGCTAAAAGATTTCCTAATATTTCGAAAAAATGTATGGAAAACGGAATAGATATTGCACATGATTTTATTCCGGTTGCCCCTGCTGCACATTATTATATGGGTGGTGTAAAAACAGATATGAAGGGTGCAACTTCTATTAAAGGATTATTTGCTATTGGAGAAGTGGCTTCTACAGGACTTCACGGCGGAAACAGGCTTGCAAGCAATTCTCTGTTGGAATGCGTGGTTTGTGCGTATTCCGTAGCTGAATATTTAAAATCTATTGTGTTAAAGACTCCTAAACAAATTGATGAAGAAATTAAATCTATTATTGATAAATATAACGATGAAGATTTAATTCTTGAAGAATTAGATGTGACTTCGCTGAAAATTAAACTTCAGGAAATTATGTGGGACTTTGTTGGTATTTTGAGAAGTGAGCATTCTCTTCTAACAGCAATTGAAAAAATTGATGAATTAAAATCAGAATTCCCACGTGATTCTAAATGCCTAAGCAAAGAAGAATATGAATTAAAAAATATGCTTGTGGTTGCAGAACTTATTATAAATTCTGCGTTGAAAAGAAAAGAATCACGCGGAGCACATTACAGACTAGATTATTTGGACACTGATGAAGAATGTGTGCACAGCTGCGTAACCAAAAATGAAGAAAATGTTACTTTTGTCAGCAGTGAAACAAAATCGTTTATTTAAATTGAATTAGAGGATCAAAGGAGAAGTTAGGTTTGTTAAGTAAATTTTATTTAAAAGACCATGTAAAAAT
>JBKUMA010000276.1:0-2349 GCA_046955055.1 Candidatus Gastranaerophilaceae bacterium | reverse complement strand
ATTGCGGGGGGGGGGCTGTTTTTTTAGCTATTATAATCATAAATTAATCCTCCAATGATTCATGACCGCTTTTGTGAGATTTTAAAAGCACTCCGCGTTTAGATGTTTGGATGAATTCTATCATTTTTTCAATATATTCATTCATCGGAATTTCTGCTTTAATTTTTTCAATTGCCTGTGTAGTGTTGTATTCTTCTGAAATTAATAATTTAAATGCTTCATTAGTATGTGTTCTTATATCTAACGGCACACCACGTCTTTTCATTGCAATTACGTTTAAACCGCGTGGAACAGGAGGTCTACCTTCGCCTTTTGAGTAAGGCAAGATGTCTTGACGAGAAGCAGAGAAACCGCTTATGATAGCCATATCACCAATTCTTAAGTTTTGGTGGAATACGCTCATACCGCCTACAAATGCCCCGAAGCCTACGTGTACGTGACCGCCTAAAGTTACCAGATTTGCTAAGATAACCTGATCCTCAAGTACGCAGTTGTGTGCAACGTGCGAACCAACCATCAATAAACATTTTTTACCTATTCTTGTGGTAAAATCACCGCAAGCTGCCCCTCTGTGAACAGTTACATTTTCTTTAATAATTGTACCGTCGCCTATAACGACCTTTGTTGCTTCGCCTTTGTAGCCTAAATCTTGAGGCTCTGAACCAATTGTAGCAAATGGAGAAATTGTACAATCGTCGCCAATTTCAGCAAACTCAATATGAGCATTAGAAATTACTCTTGTTCTGTGTCCGATTTTAACATTTTCACCTATAACAACGTAAGGTCCTATTATTGCATCATCTGCGATTTGAGCAGTAGGATGAATAATTGCTGTCTTATCAATCATTTTTTTATCCTCTCTTGCCTATTTTTGTTAGACTTTTTGAGTTCTAACCAGTCGCTCACTCATGTTCGCTTCCGTTTTTTCCTCTTTTTCAATACTTATAAGTCAATTATAGTACAAAACGAGGGAATTATCTATATTTTAATATTAACTTAATACGCTTCTAAGCATATCTTCTGTAATACCTAAAGTTGTAACTTTTTTGCCGTCAATATAGTCATATGCAATGTTTAGATTTTTTTCAAACAGATTAATTATTTGCATATTATGCTGTTCAAGACTCATTGTTAAAAAGCTTCTGTACAAACTTTGGATGTCTGCAGCGTCATATGTTCTTATTGGTCTGAATAGTCCGGGACCCGGTTCAAAAATGCTTTCTTTAATATAAAATCTCAATTTTTTTATAAATTCTTTTGTACTTTCAGGCATTTTGGATGTATTCATTTCTTTTAATTCTTTGGATATGTTAAATAGGGCATACATATATGAATTAGCCATCACTGTACTCTGGTTATTTTCCTTGTAATCATCAATGAATTTAGGGGTATATTTGCTGAATTCGTGTCCAGAATATTCATTTAATTCAGGTTTGTGAGGATAAATTTTGAATTTGTAGTTCATTCCTTCAAGGTTAATACCTTTTTGGTGTGCCCATTTTTCAAACTTCCTTTTAAAATTGTCAGGTGTAAGATCAATCATGTAAAAAGTGTTGTTTTCTTCTTTTACTTTTTTCCAGGCATATTCCATGTTTTTGGAAAAAGATTTTTTTGCCCACTCGTTACTTGCCCAGAATTGTTTTATTACACTGGATTTAGGTTTTGAAATCAATAGCGGATTTTCAAGTTCTCTGGCGTTGAAATCTTTGATGCCTTTACCTTTCATAAATGTACTCATCGCAGCTTTTATTCTGTCTGCACCGAAAATATTCCAGGCTTTAGTTGCAACGCGTGATAAAATTTTTGCTTGTTCCGGATTTTCTCTATAAAAATCCTTTTGTCTTTCAGACATTTCAAGGAGTTTTTCAGGGTGCTCACGATAGTATTTTAAAAGCCCTTCAGAAATATGTTGTCTGTGTTCAGCCGACATTGGCCCGCGTTTAATAAATACGGGTTCACCGTCATTCATTTGTGCACGTCTATCAAGAGCTTCAAGGCGTTTGGCAGTCATTTCTTTAGTCAAACGTTCGTTGTATTGAGGGTCAGAAAATTTTAAAATATGTCCGTAATCTTTATCAACTCTCGGAATTTTTAATTTTTTCATTGTATTATATAAATCTTGTCCGTTAGTATATTTTTTTAAGTCATTCAATGAAAAGCCTTCGCCCCAATACAATTTCAAAAGCTGTAATGAAAAATCTTCGTCCTTGTCAAAGTATTCAAGTTCACCTTTTTTAAAACTTTCAAATATTGAGCCTTTTGCAAAATGTACTTCATCTGCTGATTTAACATTAGCAAATTCTGGAAATATTTCTTTAACCTTTTTAAGTGAAAGGCAATCTTTTAAAC
>JBKUMA010000275.1:0-2357 GCA_046955055.1 Candidatus Gastranaerophilaceae bacterium | reverse complement strand
AGTCAAGAAAAATAACTAAAGATATGAACATTATTGATATTGTTCAAACTTGTCCTGAAAGTATTGAAGTTTTTCAAAGATATGGTTTAGGATGTATTGGCTGTGCTGCAGCTCGTTTTGAAAATTTAGAAGCTGGTGCTAAAGTTCATGGTTTTGACCCTGATCAAATGGTAGCTGATATTAATGCTTTAATCAAAGACTAGTTAATTCTATATAAAAAAGACGACTCTTTTAAAGAGTCGTCTTTTTTTGTCTTATTTTATTATTTTATAAATCCTGCCATAGATGGTTTGTTGGAAGCTATATGATTTGTTATAGCTGTTTGTTGTATAACTGTTTTTTCTTCAGGTTTTTGCTTAGATTCGGATTCAGCTTTTTTAGCTTGAGCTTCGGCAATATCTTTGGCTGTTCTTTGAGCTGTCATTCTTTCGCATACATTTGTCAGCCAGATGATTAATCCAGGAACAAGTACTAATGTAGATAAGAAGCTGAATGCACTGTTACAAGTTTTTGCACGTTTCAACAATCCGTTTTCATTTTCAAACAATTTATAGAATTTTTTAATTAATTCATTTTTGCTGTTATTGGCAGCTTTTAATGCTTCTTTAATTTCATCAGCGGAAGCTTCTTTAAATGTTTTGCCATTGAAATCTTTTAAGATAGCTTCAACAGATTCTTTTACTTTTTTGTCTTGTGCTAATGCTTTTTTAACATTCCCGCCACTGCCTTCAATGAATTCCATAAAGCCGTTTACGCCGCCATGGTAATCTTCAAGGTGAGTATATTTAGAATCTAACTGTTTGCTTGATAACAGGCTGTGTCTTGAGTCGTTAGGATTTAAATAATCTCCAATTCTTTGAAGAACATTTCTGCCATCCATATCTTTTTTATTCAATGCTAAACCTGTAAGTTTAGTAAATCCGTCAGAGAACAATCTAGCAAGAGCTTTCGCACCGAACAATAATGCTGTGAAACTTGTTAAGTCACGAACCATGATTTCACCGCGGTCATACTTATCTTGTGCTTGGATAAGTCTTGGCGGAATACAGAATGCATACAATAATGTAGCCATTGCTGTTCCAGGAATTACAGGACCGTTAAATTCAAATATATTTGAAAATGCTTTAGCCTTTTTACCATTAAAGACTTTTTCGCCTGTTTTTTCAAGCATTCCTGCCATGCCGCCTTTGAAAGCTACTTCTTTGGATTTGTTTGGATTCTCTACTTTATCATCCTTTTTATCGGAATTTAATAATTCTGGGTCTGCTGCTGTACCTTTTAGACCAGGATTACCTTTTAAACCTAAGTTATACAATTTAGGGATAATAGTGTAGAATGCAACTACGGCACCGTACATACTCATATTGGTGAAGAATCTTGAACCCATTCTTCTGTTAGTAAATTTCTTAATTACTTCTTCTAAGTTTGCTGAAGAGTTTTTACTTAATGCTTTTTTGGTATTGTTGACAGCATCACCGAAGTAATTGTTCATTGCAGTAAGAAGTTCGCTTACACTGCCATTTTTTACTGTGCCGTTAGATGATGAAATATTTACTAAAAGTTCATTAACATCGCCTCTCATTTTGCTTTTAATAAGCTTCATGTAAGAGTCTTCAACAGAACCTAATTTAGCTATTTCAGCAGCTTTTTGTTTTTTGTTAAGTGATTTATTAGCTTTAATTCCTTCTAT
Source organism: Candidatus Gastranaerophilaceae bacterium (assembly GCA_046955055.1). Classification (GTDB taxonomy): domain Bacteria; phylum Cyanobacteriota; class Vampirovibrionia; order Gastranaerophilales; family Gastranaerophilaceae; genus JBKUMA01. Next base: position 667 of record JBKUMA010000275.1, on the reverse strand, counting down.
TTTTATTTGTCTTTCGGCAAATTCAGATGCAATATTGTTAACTTCATCAGCACTCATTTTTTTACCTTCAGTCAAATGAGCATTAATGGTTTGGTTTATTGCGTCCTTATGAACTTCAATATAGAACGGTAATTTATCTGGTTTACCAGATTTTATACCTTCAAGATTTTCTTTCGCAAATTTTGTGAAAGTGTTATTGAAACTATCAAGGTAATTTAGTTTAACACTGTTACCGGTACCGAATTTTCTATTGATTACAGAAAGCATTCCAAGAGGTATTAAAAAGGCACTAGGACCTGTTAAAACTTCACGTAAACCTTCTTTTCTTGCAAATTCCCAGTTGTATTCATGTTTTGGCTTGCCGTTTTTATCTAATATAGGGTTGCCGTTTTCATCTTTTTTTTCTTTACCGCCTCGTAGTATACCTTTACCAACACGCGGAGCAATAAATCCTAAACCGTCTTGAATGATAAACGAAGCTGCAAAACCGCCTTTATCAATAAAATCCATTAAACCTACAACAGGGTTAGCTGCTGCACCTTTGAAAGATGGATTTCTGTGTTTGCGATTGTTTAAAACCTGTTGTTGATTTCTGTCGTTCAACGTTGAATTAATTGCTTTTACTGACATATCCCTACTTTAATTTTCATAAACTACATATCTACAC
>JBKUMA010000274.1:0-2362 GCA_046955055.1 Candidatus Gastranaerophilaceae bacterium | reverse complement strand
CAATACATGTTCGAACAAGTAGTGAAAAAGATTAGGTATGACGTTAAAAGTAACCCCAAATCAAACAATTCAAAACTTCAGTTATTCAAGACGATTTGTTAGAGGTATGGCCAGCAAAAGCCTTGCCCCTTTAATTTTATTAGAATGTTTTGTAACAGGCGGCAGAACAGTCCAAGCCTTCCAACGCGGTGGATTTGATGAAGGCAGAGAAAGACTTACCGAAGAAAGTATTGGTGCTGCATTCTGGTTTGCCGGTGTAAAAATGTTCAATAAAATGAATGACCATATCGGTAAAAAATTATTAAATCTACACACAACAAAATTTGATGTCGGCGAAGATTCATTGAGAAAACCATTGAAAAACTTCCTAAAAGACGACAAAACAGGCTTAACTGCAAAACAAATAGCGAAATTTAAATTTGCAAAAGTCACAGCAAGTATCTTGCTTGCAAACGTTCTGGTTGGTTTAGTTGTACCGAAGATTAACCAATCCATAACAGTTGCATACCATAAAAACAAAGCCAAAAATAACCCTCAAACACCTGACACAAATCAAAATACACAAACCATAAACCAACCAAAAGACTTTGTCGTTTCTCAAAAAAACATGGACAAGTTTATAAATTCACACAAATCTCAAAATGATAAAGATGTATCATTCAACGGTATTGGCAATGCACAGACACTCTTGTCACTTGCAAACCATTTTGAAAACGATTCAAAATATCAATTACTTTCAACAGACGTAGGTATCGCCGGCGGACGTGCAGTTAGTGCAAGAAACAACCACGAAAGAACAGAAATTTTATTCAGAGATTTAACTTCAATATATTTCTATATGTTTAATATGCCACATATTAATAAATGGCTTAACATGATTGAAGACGGAAGAAGTTCAAGACTTGACCCTATAGCAGCAAAACAAGTTTCAGACCATATGGAAGCATACTTAAAAGAAAACGGCGGCACTATGAAAGCTGACGATTTTGCAAAAGGCTTCCTTGGCAGTAACGATAATATTTATAAAATGACACCTGAATTGAATGCAAAATTTGAAGACAAGGCAATAAAACTCGACACATTTATTGATTACATCAAAAATAATAAATCATTTACAAAAGAAGAAATAGATAAATATACAGACCTTGCAAGAAGAATGTCTAAGCTTCAACCTGAAATCGAAGGTGTTGGAATGCTTTCAAAACATCAGGTAAAAGACATATTCAGAGAAGGTGCAATGAATATCCCTGAATTTATACAAAATATTTATCAAGTTGCAACTCAAGAAGATGTACCATTTGTAAAAATGAAGTCTGCAGCTTCAACTGACCCGTATAAATTTGTGGACCGAGGCAGCCTTGAAGGCTTAAAAGATGATTTATACCACTACGTCAATAATCTGATAAATAAAGCTAAAAAAGGAAACGGAGAAATAACAGTAGACTTTGTTAAAAAAGCCTGCCGCGAAAACTTCATCAAAAATGCATTTAACTGGGGAACAGGTTTCGCAGTTTCTGCACTGTTCTTGTCAACTTTTATTCCGAAGATACAATACTGGATTACTAAAAAAGTAACCGGCGAAGACAAATTCCCAGGAACAACAGATTATTCATATGAAAAAGAAAAAAAGAAAGCATAACTTGAGGTTAAAATTATGGAAGTAAACTTTACAGGAATGTCAAATATTTGCAGTGCATCAGGAATTGATAAAAAAGGATTTTATCAACTATGGTTAAGTGCAAAATTAGACAATAAAAACACAAAACATTTAACCAAATATTCAGATATTTTAAAAAAATATCCAAACCCGCTTGATAAAAATACAGTTACTATAGCTTTGCAAACAAAACCTTTGGCAAAGCGTCAAGTTATTGATTTATTTATAAATGACAAAAAAATTGAAAGGACTCGCGAGTCAAAATCATTAATCAAAAGAGTCGAACAATTCATACATGATATGTGCGTTTATCCTTGTGAACTAAATAAAAACAATTACCCTGACAATAAAAGCATATTTAATATGTTGTCACCAAAAAAATTATTTAATCCGGAAGAATCCATAGCAAACTTACATAATCCTATTAATATAAACAGTAAAGATTTTGAAAAAATGAATTTGTTTTCATGGGCAAGTCTAAATGACCGCAATTGGACTTTGCAATATGGTATTGAAGACTTTTTACAATCCTTGAAATAACTACTTACACTTCGTGTCACCGTAATATGAAAGATTTGGACACTTTTTCAGATATTCAAAATTTTCATTTTGTAAAACCCAAGCAGTACAGCCCATACCTCGTTTAATTGTTCCGCTATTTAAACAATAATTATCAAATGGAAAAGGAGTATAACTGTTAAAGTC
>JBKUMA010000273.1:0-2374 GCA_046955055.1 Candidatus Gastranaerophilaceae bacterium | reverse complement strand
GCTTTCTTCTGAATAGCTCTATTATCCAAATTAATCATGGCATCTACATGGTCTCTTTTGCCTTCAAAGCTTGGATTTGAAATCGATTGAACCTGCATTTACACACCTACACTTTCGCATTTTTATTATACACTATTAAAACCGGAAAGTAAATTTTTTTGCTAAAGCCTACATATTTTGTTAAGATTGTTTACAACTTACCTTATTTTTTATATGATACAAGAATGAAAAAGTTTTACATTCACACAATGGGCTGTAAGTCTAACCAATTTGAAAGCTCAATAATAGCCGAAAATTTAATTAATAACGGAATAGAAAAAGCTGAAAGCATAGAAAATGCTGATATTTACATTCTAAATTCATGTACTGTTACTCATAAAAGTGACAATGAAGCCTTATATCTTTTACGAAATGCTAAACACAAAAATTCCGACTGTATAACTGTCCTTACCGGATGTCTTGCTCAAGTAGAAAAAGCAAAACTTCTTGAAAACGATTTTATAGATTACGTAATCGGAAATGATGAAAAACTACATTTGTATGAAATTTTAAAACAAGTCCAGAATGACAATATTCAATGTTTCGCATCTGATATTATGGATAAAAGCGAATTCAACAAAGCCATCTTAATTGATACAACAAAAACACGTGCAAGCCTAAAAATTCAGGATGGATGCGATAATAGGTGTTCATATTGCATAATCCCGTTTGCTAGAGGAAAAAGCAGAAGTGCAGACATTGATTTTATAGTTGAACAAATTAATAATTTTTCAAAACATGGTTTTAAAGAAGTTGTTTTAACCGGAATCCATATAGGACAATGGGGAAAAGACTTTGGGCTGGAACTTTTAGATTTATTGAAAGAAATTGAAGTAAGAACTACCATAGAAAGATATAGACTTGGTTCTTTAAACCCTTTGGAAATTAACGATGAAATGCTTGAATTTTTAAAACATTCTAAAAAATTCTGCCCGCATTTTCATCTTTCGCTTCAATCTGCCTGCAATAAAACACTACGTTCAATGAACAGATTTTATACTGTAGAACATTATCTTGAATTAATTGACAAAATTAATAATACATTTGAACTTCCATTTTTAGGAAGCGATATTATCACAGGTTTTGCAGGTGAAACTGAAGATGACTTCAACATTACAGTTGATAATTTGCGAAAATCAGGATTATCACAAATACATACTTTTCCTTATTCATTAAGAGAAGGCACAGTCGGAGCCAAATCTAATCTGCAGGTTGATGAAAAAACACGTCAAATTAGAGCAGACATAATAAAAGCTCTTTCTGCAATAAAACATATAGAATTTATTAATAAAAATATTGGTAAAGAAACAGAAATACTTATCGAAAAGCATCCTGACAAAAAAACAGGCTTATTAAAAGGAATGACAAGAAACTACTTAAAAGTTTATCTTAATTCCAAAGATGAATCATTGCTTAATACATTACAAAAAGTACAATTAACCGAATACAAAAACGGAAAAATTTATGCGGAAAATGTATTTATTTAACCTAAATATAATAAGTGAGCCGATAAGAATTTATCGGCTCACTTAAGACTTTACAAACAAAAATTAGTTTCTGCTATTAAGCTTGGCAAGCAGTCTTAAAATTTCAAGATACAGCCATACTAAAGTTAGCATTAAACCAAATGCTGCATACCATTCATAATCTTTAGAAAGCATGTTGTTTGCACCTTCTTCTATAAACCAGAAGTCCTGAATTAATGCCATAGCAGCAATTGCGATTACGATAATACTAAATGCAATACCTACAGCACCAGCTTCAAAAATTCCCGGAATACCTCTGCCGAACAAAGAAGCTATAAATTGAATAATATAAATAGCCATTACAGATAACATAGATGTCATTAATACAGCTTGAAACTTTTGCGTATATCTTATTAAATTAGCTTTATAAAGCATTAACATTACAAATGCCACCAAAAATGTACCGCCTATAGCTTGAATTGCAATACCTCTCCACGCAGCATCAAAAAAGTACGAAACGCTTCCTAATGCCAAACCTTCTGCTACAGCATATATCGGTGCAAGATATTTAGCTGTAGTTCTTGTAAATATAATTACCAAAGCAACTATAAATGCAACTATAGCACCAACAGTACCAAGTGTTACAGCTTTATCTCCGTAACCGTTCAATAAGTAATACCAGTTAAGCCCTGCTCCTGCAAATACACAAGCCAGCAATACCAAAATCTTATTGATTGAACCTGCTATTGTCATAGGTTCTCCCTCAAGAACTCTTTCTTGAGCCGCAAATTTATCGTTTAATACAGGATTTGACATATCTTACTCCTTCCTTTACCATGTAATATATTATATAGTATTTTTTTATATAA
>JBKUMA010000272.1:0-2398 GCA_046955055.1 Candidatus Gastranaerophilaceae bacterium | reverse complement strand
AATTAACTATGAGCGGTTTGGAAGTCGAAGCTATTGAAGAACTCAAGCCGCAATTCACTAATATAAAAACTGTTAAAATTGAAAAAATTGACGCTCACCCTAATTCTGACAGATTGCACCTTGTAACTGTTAATACAGGCTCAGGCTTGAAAACTGTTGTTTGCGGTGCTCAAAATATTAAGGAAGGGCAAATTGTTCCTTACGCTAGTGTTGGCAGTCAGGTTTTAGACAGAAAGACAGGTGAAATGTTTACATTGACGCCTGCTGTTATAAGAGGTGTTGAATCTCAAGGTATGCTTTGCTCTGCCGATGAACTCGGGGTTTCTGAAAGAGGTTATCAAGAGGAAGATGGTATTTTAATTCTTAACAGAATATTTCCTAACGTAGGTCTGGGAGAAGATGTTCAAGATGTACTTGGTTTTGATAAAGATTACATTCTTGATGTCGCTCCGACAGCAAACCGTGGAGATCAAATGTCAGTTATAGGTGTTGCAAGAGAACTAAGTGCAATATTCGATAAACCGCTGAACTTTTCTCCATTGGAATGCACAAGAGATTTGTCAACCGATAAGTTTAAAGTAGAAATCAAGGATGAAGATGTATGTAAATATTATTCTTTAGGTATTTTAAAAGATATTAAAATTAAACCTTCTCCTGATTGGATGCAAAAAAGACTTATAGCATCAGGGGTTCGTGCAATTAATAACGTTGTTGATATTACAAACTACGTGATGCTTGAATACGGTACACCTTTCCACGCTTTTGATTTGGATAAATTAAACGGATATTTGTGTGTTAGACGTGCTCAAGAAGGCGAAAGCATTGTTACACTTGACGGTGTTGAAAGACAGCTAACAAACGATAGTGTTTTAATCGCTGATGAATCAAAAGGAGTTTGTTTGGCAGGTGTATTTGGCGGTGAAAATTCAGAAATTGACGATAATACAAAAAATATTGCGTTAGAAGCAGCTTATTTTACTCCTGCTAGCAACAGAAAAAGTGCAAGAAGCGTAGGATACAGAAGCGAAGCTTGTGCAAGGTTTGAACGCGGAATTGATATTGAAGCTATAAGACCTGCTTTAATGCGTGCAATGCAATTACTTGTTGAACTTGCTGATGCTAAAATTGAAGGTGTTGTTGAAGCCGGTGAAAATAAACTTAAGCCTATAGAAATTACATTAAGATATGCACAGGTTAAAAGAATATTGGGTTGTCAAATTGCACCTGAAAGATGTATTTCTATTCTTGAAAATCTTGGATTTAAAAAATTGGGCGGTAATGAAATTGCAGCGAAATTCTTGGTTCCTTCTTTCAGAGCAATGGACGTAACTCGTGAAATAGATTTGATTGAAGAAGTCTCAAGAATCAACGGCTATGACAAAATCGCACCTACACTTCCTAACAAAACGCAGACTCCTGTGATTACTCTTGAAGAAAGAATTGTAAAAAAAGTAAATCAATTAATGCTTGCGTCTGGTTTGGATGAAATGGTTACAAATTCATTAATCGGCAAGCCTTTGTTAGACAAGTTTATGGTTAAATATGATGACAGCAAAGCTGTGAAAGTCTTAAATTCTGCAAGTGAAGAATGCACAATGTTAAGACAGTCTATGGCTGCAAGCGTTCTTAACTGCATGAAAAACAATTATGATAATGGGCAAAAGACTTTCTGGGCATATGAAATAGGTAAAAAATATATTCTTGAAAGACCTGCTGATGAAAAATCTTCCGGTGTTGTTGAGTCTAAAGTGCTTGCAGGTGTAATTACAGGTGAAGTCGAAAATTCAAAATGGCAGGTGAAGGCAGTTTCTGACTTTTATACTGTTAAAGGTATTTTTGAAAAATTGTTTGAAGAACTTGGAGTTGAAAAAAGGATTAAACTTACTCCTTGCGAAGATGTTGACTATTTGCACCCATACAGAAGTGCAAAAGTTAATGTGTTAGGTAAAAATTTGACTTCAATCGGTTATTTCGGACAAATTCATCCGTTATTAAAAGATAAATTAAAGTTAAATCAAGAAGCTTTTATGTTTGAAATAGATTTGGATGCAATTATTTCAATCATAAAAGAACATACAGTAAGATTTAAAAGAATATCTCAGTTCCCTGAAGTCCGCCGCGATTTGGCGTTTATTATCAAAGATGATGTGAGCTTTGATGATATCCAAAAAGTAATAAAGGGTGCTGTTCAGCAAAATATATTTAAAGGCAGTGAAGTTTTTGATGTTTATCAAGGTGAAAACATTGAAAGCGGTTATAAATCACTTGCTTTCCGTATAAAAATGCAGGATGAAAATGCAACTTTGACAGACGAAGTTATCGATAAACAGATGGCAAATGTGAGAGCGAAGCTGCAAAAAGCTTATGCTGACATCTCTTTTAGAGAATAATAAAAAAC
>JBKUMA010000271.1:0-2413 GCA_046955055.1 Candidatus Gastranaerophilaceae bacterium | reverse complement strand
CATCTATATTTAAACCGTCAGCACCTTTATTGTCCATCCATAAAACGCCTTGGTTATTAACTTTACCTGTTTTAGAAATTCTCAAACCAGAACCTCTGTTTGTCATTGACATAATATTGCCTTTATTTGAAACTGTTCCGTTTACAAGAAGTTCTCCGGCTTCGTTAGTATAATTTGAATTTCCGTTTATATTATTTACTTCACCGTTAATTGTCATACCTGCAATTCCGGCATTAATAACATTTAAATTGCCTTCGTTTGCGACTTTACCATTAACAACAAGTCCTTTAGCACCGCCGTTAGTTAGTTTTAAATTACCTTTGTTATTAACACTTCCGTTTACTGCCAAAATACCGTCACCCATATTTAATATATCAGCATTACCGGTATTATTCACAGAACCGTCAATAACTAAACCGTTAATTCCGGAATTAACCATTGAAAGTTCTCCAACATTTTCAACCTTACCTGTTGAAGATATCTTAAGTCCAGAGCCTACGTTAGTAATTGCCATTTTGGGTCCGTTATTTGAAACAGTTCCGTTTACAAGTAATTCGCCCTTTTCATTTCTGTATGAAGAGTTTCCGTTTTCATTTGATGACTTTCCGTTTATTGTCATTCCGTTTGTACCGGAATTTAAAACTGACAAGTCGCCATTTTTATTTGAAATCGAACCTTTTACCAAAAGTCCTTTTTCACCGGAATTATTAACATTCATATTTCCGTTATTAGTAACCGTTCCGTTTACAACAAGAGCACCTTTTCCGCTGTTAACGATTTCTGCATTACCTGTATTATCAACAGAACCAGCAATATTCATACCTTCTGAACCGGTATTAATAACTAATAACTTACCATTGTTTCTTATTTTTCCTGTATTTGATACTGTCATGCCTGTACCGTTATTAATTACAGACAACTGAGGGCCGACATTTGATACAGTTCCGTTAATATCAAGTTTTCCGGCATTGTTAGAAATTAATGCATTTCCATTTCTGTTTGCCACAACACCGTTAATTAAAGTACCTGCAGAACCAGTATTTGTCATTTCAAATTCGCCGTCACCTTTTATGAGAGCATTCTCACCAACGGTTATGCCTGAGCCTGTATTATGAAACGCAAAGAAGTTGCCTTCATTATTAACATTTCCATTTACAACCAGCTGACCTTTTTTATTGGTATATACAGAACTGCCGTTTTTATTATTTATTGCACCGTTAATTTTAAGTCCCTGTGAACCTGAATTTACAGCATTTATATCACCGTTTTGATTATCAATTGAGCCGTTAACAATAAGACCTTTATCACCACTGTTATCAAGTACAACATTGCCGTCAGCATTTGAAACTGAACCGTCTATTATTAAACCGTTTTTACCGGTGTTTGTAATATTTGTATTACCGCCTTTATTTGAAAGGGCTCCCTTTGAAGAGATTAATACACCTGAACCTGAGTTATTTAAAGTTAAATCTCCGCCTCTGTTAGCAACAGAAGAAGCAATATTTAATGCTCCATTTTCATTTGTAAATGTTGTATTACCTTTTGCATTTGAAATTTTACCTGTAACTTCAATACCTTTTGAACCAGAATTTATAATATCAATATTTCCTGCACCGAAGTTTTTAATATCACCGGCAATTTGAGTTCCTCCGTTTTCTCCGTAAGACTTAATTATGATATTTCCATGTTCATTCGCAAATGAATTACCAGGTGTTAAATTATCTGTATTAACAAGATTATTAAACAATGATTCAGCTTGTTGTAAAGAATTCAATGTAGTAGCATCTTTAACGCCTGACATAATTGAACCGTTAGCATTCAAATTTACGTCAGCAGCTTTAATATCAACAAGATTACGTGCAATAACTTTACCGTCAATTGTTACGGTACCATTGCCAGGTGTCAAAGCTTTTTCATAGTTTTGAATAATATAAGGTTTAGTATCTATGTCCCCTTTCATTTTATCAAAACTTTCCTGTGTAGGAGTGATAACTGAAAGAGAGCCTACGTTAATAACACCGCTTGCTCCAACTACCATACCGTTTGGAGAAATAAATACAGCATGCCCGTCATAAAAACTTCCATCACGCATTGAATTAACAATACCTTGAATATTAATCGTATTATCTACGAGGTTAACGAATTTTTCTACATTTGCAGCACCATATTTAAATATCAAATTCGCAATATCACCTTCGCTTAAAACAAAGTCATGATACTTTCTGAACCCAATATTCCCATTGATAGCAGAAGGATCAATATCAAAAACATTGCCGTTTCCGCCTGCATTAGGTTTGCCGTCTATGCCTGAAATGTTTGATGCAAGAACCTGCAAACATAATGTTTGATGCATTAAGAAGCAAAAAGTTAACAACGAAGCTACTACTTTTCGTCTGTCAGCCCTAATCTGAAT
>JBKUMA010000270.1:0-2431 GCA_046955055.1 Candidatus Gastranaerophilaceae bacterium | reverse complement strand
CTATACTGATTATAGCGTTTATCAGTATTGTTAAACATAATTCTTAAGAATTTTTTTCTTCTTCATCATAAATCGGATAAACATAGTGTTCGCCGCAATTAGGACAAACAACTTCCTGCTGCTTTCCGTCTTCAACTTTTGCTACTTCAAAAAGTGTTTTGCAGCCTGATTGTACACATCTGATTGCCCAGCTTGGTCTTATTAATCTTGCCATAAATTTTCCTCTTTCTTATCCCTGTTTTTATAATCTTTACAATAGATATTGTAACATTTAAGAATGGTTTATGCAATATCATTAATTAATTATTGGTAATATTGTATAAATATAACGTTATCTTTGAACACACCGCACATAGCGATCAAGGGACTTAGGACCGCGAAAACGACTGCCATCGCCGAAATACTGGCCCCAACCCAACCCATCGGTAGTCTCATAGGGTGACCAATAATGACCGGCGGGAATTCCAAGAAGGAACATGTTGTAATACATGGAAAGAAGTTCATCTAGATTAGGCACTGATAAGTCATCACCTTGAGCCTTGCAGCTTTCATAAGCTTTATCAAAAGTTGCATTCGCTGCATTATTCTTATAAACTTCAGGAGCCACTGCCTGAACTTTAATATCAGGATAGATTACTGTTACAAAACCTATGTCTTTACCCACTTCATTTGGGCGGGCAAGACCATTCATATCATAAATTGCATTAACACATACTCTGTCTTGACCATAACCTAATGGCTCTTTATTATCGCTCAGACAGTTGGGATTGTAAAATAAATTGACACTATAACCGTTACTCATTAAAAAGCCATAACTGGTGGATGTTCCATCCGTTACAGTACCAGCCGACATGTAGGAAGCCAAATCACCTATTTTTTTAGGCATAGTAATTTTTGTTTTAGGCTCTGTCAAAGTGGTTATTGCCTTTGAATTTGTTTCTATTCCGCAAGAACGCAAATCATTATTCTTACAGGTTTTTACTATTTGGATTTGTTTGCGTAAGTGATTTTCTACAAAGTCTTCTGCATCTACTGCGTTGCCTATACCTTCTGTAACAGTTATATTTCGGACTGCTCCGCCAATAGTTGCTAAAGCCTTTTGACGGACTCCTCGATATTTTCTATCAGTGGCATTATTTATTAGTGAAGGTATTGTTAAGGCAGCAACTATTCCAATTATACCAAGAGTGATTAATACTTCTGAAAGAGTAAATGCAGGTGGAGCGAAGCAACGCGGCAATCCAGCCTTTGGATTTATACATAAGATGGATTCTGACGGGCTAAAGCCCTCAGAATGACTTAGGAGCTTTAAATTTTCGCCCCCCCCCGAAGTTACGGGTATTTTTAATTTCTCTTTTCATATTCATACTCCTTTAATATAATTAATGTTATTATAATAAATTTATAAAAATATTTCAAGACACTGAATATTAGTTATCTCCAAACACAACGCACATTGTAGCTAAGGGATATATTGTCGCGTGCACGACGTCCATTAAGGAAGTTCTGTGCCCAACCTAACTCTGTGGTTGCCCCAGAGGCTGACCAATAGTTGCCTCCAGGAATTCCAAGAAGGTTCATATTGTAATATACGGAAAGTAGTTCATCGCGATCAGGTACTGATAAATCATTACCTAGAGCCTGGCAGCTTTCAGATGCATTATCAAAGGTTGCTGGTAGTGCATTTTGTTTATATACATCGGGGGCATATGCTACAGATTGTATGTCTGGATAAATTATTGTCACAAAACCTATGTCTTTACCTACCTCATTGGGTTGGGATAGTCCATTCATGTCATAAATCGCATTCACACATACACGGTCTTGTCCCCAATGATGTGTGTCTTTATTGTCACTCATACAATTTGGATTGTAGAATAAATTTACTGAATAACCGTTACTCATTACAAAACCATAACTGGTAGAGTCGGCATCCGTGGAACCACCACTGGAAATTCCAATTGCCAAATCACCTATCTTTGTCGGCATAGTAATCTTCTTTTCGTCCAGAGAAATTATTTTGTTCTCACCGGTTTCTATGCCACAATCGCGTAAATTATCATTTTCACAGGTTTTGATAATACGAAGCTGACGATTTAAATAATTCTCTACAAAATCTTTAGCATTCTCTGCAGAACGAATATTGCCTTGGACTGCTAAAAGTCGACCAGCTTCTCCTACTGTTGCGAGAACTTTTTTGCGGGCTCCTGCATACTCTTTGTTCTTTGTATCGTTAATTACGGTAGGCAAAGTCAATGCCGCTACAACACCTATTATGCCTAAGGTTATTAAAACCTCTGACAAAGTGAAGGCTAATCTGTCATTGCGAGAAGCGAAGCGACGCGGCAATCCAGCTTTTTGATTTAAACATAAGCTGGATTCTTTCGGGCAGAAGCCCTCAGAATGACTTAGGAGCTTTAAATTTTCGCCG
>JBKUMA010000269.1:0-2445 GCA_046955055.1 Candidatus Gastranaerophilaceae bacterium | reverse complement strand
TGTCTGGACTTTTCAGAGCTTTCGCATGCTGCATTTTGTTATAAACATAAAAACCTCCGCCAAGAATAACAGCTGCACCTGCAAAACATATTGCTGCAATTTTGGATTTTTTCATCAAAGAATTCTTATGCCATTTTTTCTCAAAAAATATTTCTTCGGCGTTATCATAAAATATGTTATTCAAAGCTTTTTCTGCTCCTGCCTCATTATTTTTTTCTCTGAAAAATTCTTTCGTTGTATTTTCAATAAAATCAACAAACTTACCATAAAGATTTTTGTCACCCATCTCTGTTATAGGAGTATCAGAACCAAATAAAATTCTTTCTGACCCTAATTTATCAAGCGACATTTTTATTATATCTTTATTCTTTTGTGCATTATCAGGCCAAATATCGGTTAACCACGAAATATCGACAAAAATATTAGACTTTTTAGCTTTTACAGATTCTGATATTGCATTTATTGTTTTTTCGAACTGTTCTTTGCTGCTTCCCAAATCAATGTGATAAAGAACCACAGGTAATTTTTTATGTTTTTCGGCAAGTCTTATAATTTCCAAAGGATCAGATTTTCCATCAGTTACAGAATGGAATACACAAGGCAATCCATGCTTTTCCGCCACATCCATATATTTTGAATAAATATCAAAATTATCTTTAACAGATTTTCCTGTGTTTGTCGGATGGAATTTCATTCCGTAAAATTTATCGCGTGAAACAATTTCTTCTATTGCTCTTGTATCCGATGTAATACCAGGTTGACATGTTGCCAGGGCAAAAAGTTTGCCGTCTGATTTTTTACATTCTTCTATCAACTCTTTATTAGCCGCAGCCTCATCTTTAAACAAATTGTTATCCCTAGGATTTAAACCCGAAAGTGAACTTACCAGAACTTTTTTAACATTATGAATTGAGACAGTATCAATAATATTTTGTCCGGAATATGTGTAAGTCTGTTTTTTCATCCCGTCATACATCTGTCCGATATGTCCCTGCACATCAATTCTTGTTCTGTCTGAACCCTCAAAAGCAGGTGAGTTTAATCTGAATGCATTCATTTCTACTCTCATGTTGTTTACCCCGTTAACACTAAATATATTTAATTATAAAACTAAAGATAATATTTTTTGCTGCCCCTACATGTAAAACCAAAGGACTATTTTTGCATACTTAGCAATAAAAACAGCTATTAATGAGAATACAAAATCATAAATTATCTTAATTCCGCTCTGAGCAGTAATCCAACCACTCATAAATGCCCATCCTTCATGTCTTATACTTGCTATGAAAAGCATGTACAATGTGCCGATAAGATGTATAGTTAAAACTCCGACAATTACTGCCTGAATTATATTTCTGTTAGTAAAACCGCTTTTTAAAATTGAGCCTGCAAAAAATACAGCTGGAATATATGCCAAAATATATCCAAAACTATATTCAAATATATATTTTGGTCCTCCGCCAAGTGCGAAAACCGGTATAATAAACAACCCAAGCAACAGGTAAATTAATAAACTTGTTATACCGTATTTTCTGCCTAAAAAAGCACCTATAAACATAACTACAGGAATTTGAGGAATCAGTTTATAAGTATGAATAAAATCAGACATAACAAGATGTTCTCCGTTGAACAATCCTGAAGGAATTATAAAGTGGTTAATGTTAACTTGAACAAAGGTTGAAATAATAAGTAAAAAGGTACAGCAAAGCATTAACAAAATGCTGCCACCAGACAATCTAATCCCCTCAATCTCTTTTTTTATTACTCTTATGCGAGGTTTGACTTCTTCTGTCATAAGATATTAATTTTCCCCTTTAACTCATCATATTTTTTCTTGTAGTCTAACTTAAATTTATCGTAAAATATATTTTCTGTCCACATTATTAAGGCATCTTCATTATTGTTTTGATAATAACCTTTTCTTATACCTAATGATTTAAAGCCGTACTTTTCATAAAGTTTTATAGCTGCTTCGTTGCTGACTCTAACTTCAAGTGTTATATATTTAATCTTTTGTTCATAACACTTATTGATTATAGCTGTTAATAAAGCCTCACCAACATGTTTTCTTCTACAATCGATATCCACTGCTATATTAGTAATATGAGCTTCTTCAAGAATTTGCCAGCAGCCCGAATATCCGACAAGTTGCTCATTTTCATCAAAAGCAGAAAAATAGAATGCAAGTTCATTCGACAATTCATTATAAAAAGACTCTTTAGACCAGTGATGTTCACCATATGCCTTTGCCTCAACAGCAATAACATCATCCAAATCCATCTTTTGCATAGGTCTTATTTTAACTGTCATAACATCAGTATTCATAAATTTATAATATCATAAATACTTGAAAAAATGGAATTCATTTGAGTGTAATGAAGACTTTCGACATAAAAAAACTCCCGATTGGTTACGGGAGAAGGAATGAAAGTAAACGGATTTGCA
>JBKUMA010000268.1:0-2456 GCA_046955055.1 Candidatus Gastranaerophilaceae bacterium | reverse complement strand
ATGTTATTCTCTATAATAATTGGATAACAATATTTTTATTGAGAAACTTATGGAGTAGATTATGGTTAAATTGACAGAAAGAGAACAGGAAATTTTAAACTTTTTAACACAAGGTTACGATAACAAAGAAATAGGAAAAGAAATTAACATCAGTAAACATACAGTAAAAGCTCATGTCAGCACTATTATAAGAAAGTTCAATGCTAAAAACAGGACTAATGTAGTTTATATTGCTGCGTTAAATAAAATAATTAATTTTAACCAAACTGAAACTCATAATTAATGAAAGTATAGTATTTTTTTATTATTCATTTGTTACAATTTGATAGCTTGGCAAAATCATTATATAATAATAACAAGCGAGATTAAAATATGAAAAAAATACTTACGATAATATCATTATTTCTTTTAGCAATAAATGCATTTGTCCCGACCGCTTCTGCTGAAGAAATATACAAAATTACATCAGCTAATTTTGACACATCAAATTCAATGATTGTATTAACTGCAAATGATACAGCCGGTGCTCCTATTATGCAGGAACTTAAACTTGTTAAGCTTGATAATCCTTCACGTGCATACTTTGATATTGATAATGCTGTATTAACGACTTCAAAACAAGATTGGACTTTTAATTCAGGAGCCTTAAAACAAGTTAAAATAAATCAGTTTACAACTAACCCTAATGTTGTTAGAGTGGTAATGTATTTTGATGATGATTTTAATATTAACAGTATTAAATTTTACAGAATAAAAAATAATATTATCGTAAAATTAAGAAATAACAATGTATGCAATGAAAACTATTTCCAAAATACATATCGCGATGAACATTCATCATCAAGTGATTTTTATGAATATACAACTGTTATGAGTCCTGTAGCAACTTCTGCTAATGACATTGTAGGGCAAATTCAGGATGCTTTTAATACAACTACAACAGCTGTACAAAATACTCTTGCAAAAAAAGAACTTAAACTTAATACAAATATATCTAATAATTCCCGCAAGCTCTGTATTATAACGGTTTCGGTTCTGTAACTATAGAAAGACCATATTCTATCCAATCCTACTAGAATGTATATGACTTTCAAACAGACTGCCCAAAGTCAGAAATAAAGAATATAAACTTGTGAAACTGTTCGGTCAAAATAGGTCAGTTTTCAGTAAATAAAGCAAGGATTGTACAACAACGATGTCGTGATAAACCTGTTTATTCAAGCGATAATCAATCATTAATTCTGGCTAATATGAAAAAAGTCAATTATCAAACTTTAATCAGCAACAGCAGCAATGTAATTGGATATAGTAAAGAAAAAAATGATGACCAAACATCTTCTATGGTTCTTTTCTTTGACTCTCCGATAGTGCACAGCATTGACAGACTGAATGCAAAGTTTGATGTCTATCTATATAACGTTTCAAAATATAATGAAGATAAGTTCAAATCTACTTTTGCAAACTCACCTTTTTCAAACGCTCAAATTACTTTAATGCCAAAAATAGGAATAAAAATATCTATTCCTCTTGAACAGGATTCAGTCGTAAATACATATCTTGGTGCTGACGGCAAAACTTTAAAAGTAAAAATTAAAGAGCCAAAGAAAAAGCCGGCTGTTATAGTTGTACCATCTCCAAGTGTTGTTACACCAAAACCAGTCGGTACAGGCAAAAAGAAAGTTGTAATTGATGCAGGACATGGCGGAAGCGATGCCGGTGCTATCGGTGGTGATATTTATGAAAAAGATATAACTCTTGACGTTTCCAAAAGAGTACAAGACCTTCTTGCAAAACAAGGTTATATAGTTCAAATGACAAGAGCGGGTGATAGCTATGTATCTTTACAGGATAGAGTTGCCATAAGCGAAAAATTTGATCCTGACATCTTTGTCAGCATTCACGTTAACTCAAGCGTTCGTCCTGAAATTACAGGTGTAGAAACTCATTACTACCACCAAGAAAGTATGTCGCTTGCACAAACAGTTCACTCTTCACTTGCAAGTGCAGTTTCATCACCAAATCGCGGCTTGTTTAAATCTAAGTTTTATGTTATAAATCATACTACAGCCCCTGCTATACTTGTTGAAATAGGATTTATTTCAAACAGTGCAGAAAGAGCTCAACTGGTAAGCGAAAAAAGAAAGCAAGCTACTGCAAAAGCAATTGCAGACGGCGTTCAAAATTATTTCAAACAGTACAGATAATCTGTTATAAAAGAGAAGCAGAATGAGTTTAAATAATACAGACAACAGACCTATAGCATTATTTGATTCCGGAGTAGGCGGTTTAACGGTTTTTCAAAAGATAAAAAAACTATTGCCTGACGAAAACTATTTGTATTTCGGCGACACAAAAAATATGCCATACGGCGAAAAGACAGAAGAACAGTTAATCGAATATGCTGATAAAATATTTAAGTTTTTTGAAACAAAAAATGCAAAGGCTGTGGTTATGGC
>JBKUMA010000267.1:0-2463 GCA_046955055.1 Candidatus Gastranaerophilaceae bacterium | reverse complement strand
TCTATATACTGTGAAACAAAAAGTCAAAAAGGTATACTTATAGGTAAAGGCGGAAGTCTTTTGAAAAAAATAGGTACAGAAGCTCGTGTTGAGTTAGAAAAAATTGTTGAAAAGAAAGTCTTTTTAGGTCTTGAAGTTAAAGTTGAAAAGGATTGGCGTAAAAAGCAAAGCTCTTTAAACAATTTTGGATACAAAAAAGAAGATTAAACTGCTAACTTATAGCCCCCGCCATAGATAGTTTCTATGTATTTTTTGCCGTCAGAAATCTTATCTAATTTTGTTCTCAAGTGTCTTATGTGTACTCTTATTGTTTCTATATCGTCGTCAGGTGCATATCCCCATATATCTTTTAATAACTGCGATGATGAAACCATTGTGCCATGGTTTTGAAATAAGAGATTGAAGATTTCAAATTCTATTGGGGTTAATTTTGCAGTTTTTTCTCCAATTTTTACACTATAAACTTCAGGCATAATAGTTATTTCTCCAAGAGTCAGTAATTCTCTTGTCGAAGCACTTTCAGGTATTTGACGGGTTCTTTTTAGCAGTGCTCGAACTCTTACCTGTAATTCTTCCATTTCAAAAGGTTTAACAAGGTAATCGTCTACACCTATATCAAAACCTTTTACTTTATCATTTATTTGAGAAAGAGCGGTTAGCATTAGAATAGGTATATTTTTAGTATCTTCATTCTTTCTTATTCGTTGGGCAACTGTAAATCCGTCTACTTCAGGCATCATTACATCAAGAACGACAAGTGCAGGCATTTCTTGTTTACATAAAGCAAATCCCTTTGTTCCGTCATATGCCTGGCATATTTTATAGCCGCATAGTTCAAGATTTACTTTTATAAGTTCGTTTATTGCTAAGTCGTCATCTATAACCAAAATTTTATTCATATTTGGATTCTATATTTAACAGAAAAAAAATTCAACAACTAATGTTAAAAAATATTAATAAAAATAGTCCGTTTGATTAATACGTTTTACCTTATTTTTAGGCATATTTGGGTGATAAGATTTGTAAAAAAAATTTTTTAAAGTGTAAATTTTACAAATTTTGTGATTTTTATTGTAATATGTTAATTGCGTAACAGCAAAAGTGATAGATAAGTATACATTTATAGAATGGAGGCACATGAATTGGCAATAACTTCACCTTTTACAGCGTTTCAAGAGAACGGCAAAAAAGAGATCCACTTAGGACAACATGTTTTAGCAGAATTTTTTGAATGTGATCCAAACACATTAAACAGTATTGATAAAGTAGAAAAGTATATGGTGGATGCCGCCCTTGAATGTGGTGCGACTATTGTCCAAAAATGTTTCCATATGTTTAACCCGTACGGTGTTTCAGGAGTAGTTATTATTTCTGAAAGTCATTTGGCTATTCATACTTGGCCTGAATTGGGTTACGCTGCTGTTGATTTATTCACTTGCGGCGATAAATGCGACCCGAAAGTTTCTTATGAGTTTTTGAAGAAAATGTTCAACTCTAAAAAAGCAACTTTTACTGAATTAAAAAGAGGCATAATCGATGAAGAAACTATGAAGGTTGCAGAAAAACCTTTCGAGATTATGCAACAACTAGAAGATTAATTTTTTTTATAATATATAGTGATATTTCTGCCGTTAATTATATTAACGGCTTTTTATTTTGTTAAATCATGTAAATTATTTGACATTTTTGCATGACAAAAATTTTTGGATAGAATATGATTTTATTATATCTGGGGGTAAAGATGCTAGAAGATATTATTGAAAAGAAATCAAATTTTGACTTAACTTCAAAAAGTACTTTTTCGCGTGAAGATGAAGTCTTTACTTCACGTTCATATACAGCTCTATTGGCGAAAAATATAATTCCTTATTCTCATAGGAAGATTGCTGATAATTATGTTATTATTAAGCGTATTTTTAAGTTTCAGGCAGTTATGTCAAGAATTTCTAATGCTGAAAAATCACTTCTTGCTAAATACGACTTTAATACCTTGGAATTCACGACTATAAAGCAAATGTATGAAGAACTTTCGCTTCTTCAAAAATGGGCTGTTTCAGGTGATGAAAAACTTAAGTCTGATGCTGATATGATACTTGAAATCAGAACCAAAGAATTAAAATTTATTGTTGCTAACAGATATGCAAATATTTCTAATGAAATTTACAAAGGTTACATTGCTTTGGAAAATTATTTCCAAGAAATAAGCAAGTATACTGATTAGAGTTTTTCTGCATTTATACATATAATAAAAAAAGACCGACTTTCAAAGTCGGTCTTTTTAGTTCTTTGATTGTTCTAAATCTACGCTTCAGCAGGTGCTTCTTCAGCCGGAGCTTCGCTTGCAGCTTCTGCAGCTGCTTTAGCTTCTTCTTCAGCCTTTGCTTTTGCTTCAGCTTCCGCTGCAGCTTTAGCTTGTGCTTTTTTAGAAAGTTTTGTTGTTTCTTTTTTTACGTAGTTTAATGA
>JBKUMA010000266.1:0-2469 GCA_046955055.1 Candidatus Gastranaerophilaceae bacterium | reverse complement strand
CTTTATAGTTGATTGATATGTTTTTTGAAAGAATTGTAATTCCGCGTTCTCTTTCTAAATCGTTACTGTCTAAAACACGTTCTTGCACTTGTTGGTTAGAGCGAAAAGCACCTGCCTGCTTTAAAAGGCAGTCAACCAAAGTCGTTTTACCGTGGTCAACGTGAGCAATAATCGCAATATTTCTAATATTTTCATTTGTTTTTGTCATAAATTCCGCCGTTTATATTTCTAAATTGTATAGTGTAATAATTACACTTATATAATAAAACACTGATAATCATTTTTCAAGTTAAGTGCAAATAATAAAAATATTATTTTACATTACTTTTTCTTATTTTTCTGTAAAATTAAAAAAATGTAAATAAAAAATTTGCTATTTTGTGTTAATATTTTTTTATGGAAAGTAAACAAAAGATAGCTGTTGTTGCAATGAGCGGCGGTGTTGACAGTTCAGTAACCGCACTACTTTTGCAAGAGCAAGGATACAAAGTTATAGGTTTAACAGGAAAGATGGTTAATACACCGTCTGCTGATACTGTTTGCAGCAATGCTAAAAGAGTGGCTGATAAACTAAATATCGAACACTATGTCTGCGATGTATCAGAAAAGTTTAACAAAAAAGTTATAACCTATTTTGAAAACGCTTACAAATTAGGCGAAACCCCTAATCCATGCATTATGTGCAATCAATTTATTAAGTGGGGTGAACTTTTTGATTTTGCAACAGAAGAACTCAATGCAGATGTCTATGCTACAGGTCATTACGCTGATATTAGATGTGATAATGGTATTTATAAATTGTATCCGGCTAAAGATGAACATAAGGATCAACTTTATTTCTTATATAGATTAGGTCAAAAACAATTATCCAAAACTGTGTTCCCTTTATATAATTATGAAAAATCTAAAGTTAAGCAGATGGCATATGATTTTGATTTGCCGCCAAAGGATTCTAAAGAAAGTCAGGATATTTGTTTTATTCAAAAACCAATGACTACAAAAAAATATCTGGCTGATAAATTTGGAGCACAAAAAGGTGCATTTGTTGATATTCTCACAGGTAAGAAGTGGGGAGAACACGAAGGCTGTTATCAATTTACAATAGGGCAAAGAAAGGGAATAGGTATTGCTGCTCCTTACCGTCTTTATGTCATAGATATTGACGCAGAAAAAAATATTGTTTATGTCGGCAGAGAAGAAGACAATTATAAAAATAATGCAAAAATAATCAATATGAATTTTACTTATCCTATAGAGTCACATGAATTTGATGCGTGGGTAAAAATTAGATATAACATGGAGCATAAGAGGGCTCATGTTAGAATTTATGATGATTTTGCGGATATAGAATTTGAAGAACCTGTTAATTCTTTAACGGCAGGTCAAGCGGGTGTTTTGTATGATATAAATGATAAGCATCTAATTGGCGGAGGATTTGTTGTAAAATAGTAATAATTATTAATTTTGCTATTTACTTTTTATTTTCATAGGTCTATCATGTGTTAAGACCGAGGAGGAGATAATGTATAATCCTAAATCATTAAATGCAGAAGAGTTTATATGTCATGATGAAGTGCTTGATACATTAAAATTTTCTGATGAAAATAAAGATAATTTAGAGCTTGTTGATAAAATTTTAGAAAAAGCAAAAAAAGGGAAAGGGCTTTCTCATAGAGAGGCTTCTGTATTATTGGCTTGTGATAACGAAGAAAAAAATAAAGAAATCTTTGCACTTGCAGAAAAAATTAAGAAGGATTATTACGGAAATCGTATAGTTTTATTTGCACCTTTGTATTTGTCGAATTACTGTGTTAACGGATGCGTATATTGTCCGTACCACGCAAAGAATAAACACATTCCAAGACGTAAATTAACTCAGGAAGAAATTAAAAAAGAAGTAATTGCCCTTCAGGATATGGGACATAAGCGTTTAGCTATCGAATCAGGGGAAGACCCTATTAACAATCCTATAGAGTATATTTTGGAATCTATAAATACAATTTACAGCATTAAGCACAAAAATGGTTCAATACGTCGTGTTAATGTGAACATAGCTGCAACAACAGTTGAAAATTATAAAAAACTTCATGAGGCTGGTATAGGCACTTATATATTGTTCCAAGAAACTTATAACAAAGAAAGTTATGAACAATTGCACCCAACAGGACCTAAGCATAATTACAAATATCACACAGAAGCTATGGATAGGGCTATGCAGGGCGGTATTGATGATGTAGGTTTAGGTGTATTGTTTGGGCTTGAATCGTATAAATATGAATTTGCTGCATTATTAATGCATGCTGAACATTTAGAAGCTGTACATGGTGTTGGACCTCATACGATAAGTGTCCCTAGAATAAAAAAAGCAGACGATATCAATCCTGAAGAATTTGATAATGGTATTGATGATGATATTTTTGCCAAAATCACTGCTTGTATCAGAATTGCAGTGCCTTATACAGGCATGAT
>JBKUMA010000265.1:0-2473 GCA_046955055.1 Candidatus Gastranaerophilaceae bacterium | reverse complement strand
GAACCTTACACTAGATTTGGAGGCTGTTTTAACTCAGATAGAGAACATTATCAATGTTTTACATGTGCAAAATGGGCTGTTTCAAATACTTGTGAAACAGATTCAACAAAAACGTATTGGGAATGTCTGCCTTAAAATGCAGTTGTCCGCTGAAGCAATACAATCCTAATCAACAGAGAAAATTTCTCTGATATCGTCCATTGTCAATGATTTTGTAATATTTCTGTCAACAGAAATGACACTGTCAACAAGGTTACGTTTGATTGTTTTCAGTTTTTGAATTTTTTCTTCGACTGTGTTTTTAGTTATGAGTCTGTAAACAAATACTTTTTTAGTCTGGCCAATACGATAAGCTCTGTCTGTAGCCTGATCTTCAACAGCAGGGTTCCACCAAGGGTCGTAGTGAATTACATAATCAGCACCGGTTAAGTTTAATCCTGTTCCGCCGGCTTTCAAGCTTATTAAGAAAATAGGAATTTTGTTGCTGGAATTAAATCTTTCAACAGCACCCTGTCTGTCTTTTGTTTTACCGGTTAAGTATTCATATTCAATGCCTTCACGTTCAAGCCAAGCTTTTACTATGTCAAGCATATCTACAAATTGGCTGAACAGTAAGACTCTGTGACCTTCTGAAATGATTTCTTCAAGCATAACTTTAAGTTTTTCAAATTTGCCGGATGACATAATATTTTTAACATTTTCCTTGTCATAAAGTCTAGGGTGACAGCATATCTGACGTAATCTGAGAAGGGCAGAGAATATTGACAGTCTGCTCTTTTCAAGTCCGTTTTGTTCAATAGATTTGAATAATTCTTCTTTCGTACTGTCAAGAACTTGTAAATAAAAGTCTTTTTGTTCATCAGTAAGTTCACAGTATGCAATGTTTTCAACTTTATCAGGCAAGTCTTTTGCAACGTCGCGTTTCATACGTCTTAAAATGAACGGATAAATTTGAAGTTTCAATCGTTTTTCAACAGTTTTGTCAGCACGTTCCATAATCGGGTTGACATATCTGTAATTGAATTCAGACATACTGAACAAAAATCCAGGCATTAAGAAATCAAATACTGACCATAATTCTTCTAATTTGTTTTCAATCGGAGTACCTGATAATGCAAGTTTATGTGTTGAATTAAGCTTTTTAACTGCTTGTGCTGTTTGTGACATTGCATTCTTGATATTTTGTGATTCATCAAGAATTATGTATCGGAAATTGATATCTTTTAACTTTTCAATATCACGACGGACAAGTGCATAACTTGTAATAACCACGTCATATTCCGGTATATGTTTAAAGAACTGTTTTCTTTCTGTACCTGAAAGTTTTAAAGTTGTAAGTGTAGGTGCGAATTTTTGAATTTCAGATTCCCAGTTAAATACAACTGTAGTCGGGCAAATAACAAGAGTAGGCATAGGACCGTCCTGTTCTTTTGCTTTTTGTATAACAGCAAGAGCCTGTAATGTTTTTCCAAGCCCCATGTCATCAGCCAAAATTCCGTTAAGACCGTATTTATACATAAACCAAAGCCAGCCGAAACCTTTTGTCTGGTATTCACGAAATTCTGCATTTACACCTTCCGGTAGTTTCAAATCTTCAGATGTAGAGAATGTTGACATTTGTTTCCAGAAATTTTCAAAGTTTTCACTGAGTACAAGTTCTACATCTAAGTTTTGCAGTTCGTTTATCAAGCCTGCACGATAAGTTTTAACAATGAATTTATTGTCAGGATTTCTGTATACATCAAATGAATTGAACGCTCTCATCATAGCGTAAATATTTTGAGCCGGATATTCAACAAAGCCCAAACTTCTTATTCTGTTATACTTTTCTCCGCTTTGAATTGTTTCATAAATTTCATCAAAACTTATCTGTTCTTCTCCAACCTGTCCGTATAAGAACATTTCAAAACTATCTTGATTTTCTTCTGAAAAGTCGATTTTTGCATAAAGTTTAAACGGTTCGTCAATAAGCTTGAAGAAATTCATGTCATCTTTTTCTATGAACTTCCAGCCTTCTCCTGCCTGCTTAATATAGTAATTATAAAAATCAATGGCATTTTCTTTTTCAAGAGCAAGGTTGTTTGTCTGCATAGGAACGAATTTACACGCAAGAAGCATAGCATAAGCTTCCTGTTCATGTTTTATATTTCTTTTAATCCAGTATACTAAGTCTTCGCCTTGTTTCTTTATCGTAATATAAGGAGATTTTTCTGCAGTTTGTTTAGAATACGGGACTATAACACCGTCATAATCAAACTCTAATGAAGCCTTCAATGATTGGTCATAATCAATTCCCATTGTTACAATATTAACCGGCGGACGTTCTTCGAGCATTAATTTGCTGATGTTATCAGCTATTTCAACGTCCATAATCTCTCTTAGCTTTGGTAACTCTTCATAGATAAATTTTCCGCCGTCAGCATCTTTCAAGTCTGTAAATGAAGATTTCAAAAGATTTTGCGGCAATGAATTC
>JBKUMA010000264.1:0-2524 GCA_046955055.1 Candidatus Gastranaerophilaceae bacterium | reverse complement strand
TAACCGTAACAGAAGGCATAGGTAATGCAGTAGACGCAGAAGATTTCGTAGAAAATCACTTACGCAAGCAAATTCAAATAGTAAAGACTTGTAAGAATAATGATTTGCGTTCTTGCGGAATAGAAACGGATGCAAATGCAATAACTACTTTAACCGAGCCGAAAAGAAAGATAACAATGCCTAAAAAAATCGGTGATTTAGCATATGGTATTTCTTATGCTGAAATACTTGATGTCAATTCAACCAGTTATGGCTTTGTAATGAGTAATGGCTATAGTGTTAATCTGTTTTATAATCCTAATTGCTTGTCTGACAGTAACGATAATCATTGTGGACCCGACAGAGTTTGTGTTAACGCGATCTACGATATGAATGGGCTTGCCGGACCAAATGAGGCAGGCAAAGATATCGGCTTTGTAACAGTGATTTATCCTGATATTAATTCTGTCGCTGTGGCTTTTGACGTTCACAAACAAGATGCTGAAGAGGCTGAATTTGATGAGGCTGATGAAAGTTGTAAAAAAATTGACAAAGAATATGCTGTACCAAATAAAGATGAGCTTTTGGCTATTTATATGAATGCCAACCTTCTGGGTGAGTCTACAGGTTGGTATTGGTCATCATCCAGTGATGCTAAAGGGTTAGTCTGGTATGTGTTTTTTAACAGTGGTTATCGTTACCGTGTTCCGAAGGCGGGCAAGATGAGTGTACATTGCATAAGAAGATAAATTCCAAAAGCAAAAGCCTTAAAATATTTAAGGCTTTTGCTAATATGTTACTTTTTTGTGTGATTAGCCTTTAATGTAATTTAAAAGAGTTCTAACACCTGCACCTGTTGCACCTGCAATGAATTCTTTTTGTGGTTTTTCCAGATATGCAGTTCCTGCGATATCGATATGAGCCCATTTAGGTCCGTCAACAAATTCTTGCAGGAATACACCTGCAGCAGAAGCTCCGCCCATTCTGGAACCTGTATTTTTCATATCTGCTATATCAGATTTTAAGCTGTTAAAATACTCTTTATACATTGGTAATTGCCAGTATTTTTCTCCGCTTTCTTCTGCTGTTTTGATAATTCTTTTGATTAAATCGTCGTCGTTGCCCATAATACCTGTAACAAATGTTCCAAGTGCAACAACAACAGCACCTGTTAGTGTAGCAATATCAATTACTTCATCAACATTTAATTCACTAGCATAGCATAATGCATCAGCAAGAGTTAATCTTCCTTCTGCATCAGTGTTATCAACTTCAATTGTTTTACCGTTTTTAGCTGTTAGAATATCGCCCGGCTTGTAAGAAGTCCCTGAAGGCATATTTTCGCAAGCTGCAATAAGCCCGTGAACCTCAATATCAGGCTGTAACTTTGAAAGTGCACTCATTACGCCTAATACGCAAGCAGCACCTGACATATCATCTTTCATAGTTAACATTGATGATGCCGGTTTTATATCTAATCCGCCGGAATCGAAACATATACCTTTGCCAATGATTGCAATTCTTTTTTTAGGATTTTTCCCTGTATATTTCATATGAATGAATTTTGGAGGCTGAGCACTACCTTGACCCACTGCCAAAAATGCTCCCATACCCATTCTTTCGCATTCGTCTTTTTCATAGATTTTTGTTTCAATACCGTCAATATTTTTAGCAACTTCTGCAAGCCTTGTTGGTGTTGCATTCTGTGCAGGTTCATTTGCCAAATCTCTTGTAAATTTCATTGCTTCACCAAAAATAATGCCTTCTTTTACATCATTTTCAGAAAATTTTGCAAATGTGATTTCATCCACTCTGTCTTTTTTTTCTGATTTGTATTTATCAAATCCGTAATCAGCAATTAAAGCTCCAATTGCGGCAGATTTGCCGTAGTCAGCATTTACGTCAAAATCAAAGCAGGCTTTTTTAGCTTTAATTTGTTGTAATTTTTTAACGGCTTTTGCAACAGCTTCTCTCATTTTATCAGCATTGAATTCTTCTTTTTTGCCAAATCCTACAACAAGAACTTTGTCTTGAGGCAGTTGACCAAGTGTATGAATAAGATAAGTTTCGCCTAATTTTCCTTCAAATTTATCTTTGTCTACAACATATTTGTTAACTAAATCAATTGAAGTGTTTTCGTCTTCAAATTTGTTAATTACAAGAACTTCACAAGGAAGTGATTTAACATCTTGTGTAACTTTAATTTCCATATAACTCTCTCCTTTTTACAAACGTTAGTATATCACTTTAAACTGTGTTTGTAAATTATTCTTTTGACACTATCAAAAAATTTTTTTTAGAGTTTTTCTTATGAATATGCAAGTTCTGAATATATCTTTAAATAGTTTTATAAACAAAAATTACTCTGCAAAGCAAAATAATAATTCTTCTGTTGAATATTATTCAAAAGAGGCAGTAATCGGGGGTAGGGCACACGTATCGTCCGAGTTTTACAGAGCGAATGCTGTTCCGTTTTGCAGTTTAAAGTTAAAAGCGTCAGATAGAGATAATGACTTTTGCGATACTTGTTTTTATCGTGATTTAT
>JBKUMA010000263.1:0-2526 GCA_046955055.1 Candidatus Gastranaerophilaceae bacterium | reverse complement strand
GGTATTACAAAACCGAAATTTGCTCTTTGCGGTTTTAATCCACACTCTGGTGAAGACGGAATTCTGGGGCGTGAAGAAATTGACTTATTGATACCTGCTGTAAAAAAATTGAGAAAATCCGGAATTGAGATTACTAATCCGCTGCCGGCAGATACTCTTTTTGTGAAAGCTGGTAAAGCATATTATAATAATGAAAAAATGCCTTACGACTGCTATATTGCAAACTACCACGATCAAGGGTTAATCCCTATAAAGACTGTTGCGGGAGATAGCACTGTTAATATGACAATAGGACTGGATATAATTAGGACTTCACCCGGACATGGAACAGCATTTGACATTGCAGGTAAAAACATAGCATCCGAGGCTGGCATGATTTCAGCAATAAAATCGGTTTTGTAATGTTTATTCGGTTTG
Organism: Candidatus Gastranaerophilaceae bacterium; assembly: GCA_046955055.1. Lineage (GTDB taxonomy): Bacteria > Cyanobacteriota > Vampirovibrionia > Gastranaerophilales > Gastranaerophilaceae > JBKUMA01. The sequence goes on along the minus strand of JBKUMA010000263.1, from coordinate 2,109 downwards.
CACAACCCATATAAAAAGACCTCTTTGAATAAGAGGTCTTTTTTATAAGTATAAGAGTCTTATGCTGTTTTTATTTTTTTATCATTCCAGAAATCAACAAGCATTGAACAGAAGAAGATACTTGAGTAAGTACCGATTGCAATACCCAATATCATACAAAGAACGAAATCTCTTGTTGTAACTCCGCCCCAGAAGTATAATGCCAATAATGTGATTAATGTTGTTAATGATGTATTGATACTTCTTGTTAAAGTTTGGTTAACTGATGCATCAACAATTTCACCGAATGACATTTTCTTAGAGTAATATCTTAAATTTTCTCTGATTCTGTCAAATACAACAATTGTGTCGTGAACAGAAAAACCTATTACAGTAAGAACAGCAGTAATAAATAAACCGTCAATTTGTACATTATAAAGCAATCCGAGGATTGAGAACATACCAACAACAAATATTACGTCGTGCAAAACACCTAAAATTGCAGCCAATGCATAATCAAATCTGAATCTGATGGAAAGATATGCAATAATTCCAAGTACTGCTAATGCCACAGCAATTAATGAATTTTTGAATAGCTCTTTACCAAGTGTTGGTCCTACTGAACTTACTGAGATTAATTCAGGATTGCTGTATTCAGTGCTCAAAACTTCTGTGATTTGGTCTGCTGTGTTTTCATCCTTTTCTATGAATTTTGTTCTGATAGAAATGATTGATTTAATATTTGATTTTGTTTTATCTTGTTGTTCTGTATTAACATTTAAGATTTGAAGGTATGGATTTTCAATACCGATTTTTTCTAAATCAGTACGTGTTTTTGTTAAATCATCATTAGATATTTTTTGTTCCAAACCATATTGCAATATTGTACCGCCTGTGTAATCAATACCGACTTTTAACGGTGCGTGATTTGAGTAAGTTACTGATGAATAAATCATTGCAATGATACCCGGAACAAGAAGTATTGTTGTAAGTAACATCCACCACCATCTGTATTTAACTATATGAACTAAGTGTTTTCTACCTGTATCTATCATTCTTTTTATCCTTTCTTGTAATGTTAGTCAAGAATACCGAAACGTGCTTTTTCACGTTTAGTTTCTGTAGCTTCGTAACTCTTGCCTATTTCATCTTTTCTCAAACCAAACAGTGCCGGATGTTTTAATTCACCGGTACCGAAAATCAAGTGCATAAAGTTCTTTGTAACCGTAATAGCGGTAAACATAGAAACAACAACACCTATTGCAAGTGTAAGAGCAAAACCTTTTACAATACTTGTACCTAAAAGATAAAGAATTGTACAAGTAATGATTGTAGTCATGTTTGAGTCAAATATACTTGTAAATGCTCTGTCAAAGCCTGAATTAATGGCAGTGAATAAGTTTCTTCCTGCTCTTAATTCTTCTTTTGTTCTTTCAAAAATAAGAATGTTAGCATCTACTGCCATACCTATTGAAAGGATAAAACCTGCAATGCCCGCAAGTGTAAGAGTTACAGGTATTGCTTTAAATAAAGCAAACAATATTAAACTATATATAATAAGGGCAATATCAGCGATTAAGCCTGGAACATGATAGAATGCAATCATAAATAGCATTACTGCTGATAAACCGATGATACCTGCTTTTTTAGATTTAGCGATACTGTCAGCACCAAGAGTCGGACCAACTGTATTTTCTTCTACAACTTCAGCAGGAACAGGTAATGCACCTGCATTCAGCAAGTTAACCATTCTTTCGGCTTCGTCGTATGCAAATCCGCTGTCACCGCCAGAAATTTGTGCTTTACCGCCATATATAGCTTCTCGTATAACAGGAGCTGATTGAACTTCTCCGTCAAAGAAGATTGCCATTTGTTGTCCTACTAAGTTTTTGGTTAGTTCTGCAAACTTTTTAGAACCTTCTGAATTGAATTCAAGTGAAACTACCCATTGACCTGTTTGGTCAGTAGATAAAGTTGATTTAGCCAAATCTTGTCCGGTTAAGCCTGTTTCAACCCAAATAGGTGAACCATCTGCTGATTTACCTTCTTTTTTAAATTCCAATTGTGCAGTTTCACCAATAAAAGCTTTAGCTTCTTTAAGTTCTTTCATCCTATCTCCAGTTGATACTA
>JBKUMA010000262.1:0-2529 GCA_046955055.1 Candidatus Gastranaerophilaceae bacterium | reverse complement strand
TTTATATTTCGTTTGTTCAATTATGATTTTAGTAATTCTTTTTCGGCTTTAATACTTTCTTCTTCTTCCATTACTAATCCGTGGGCTGTTTTCCCCCAGGTCATATCTTTTTTCATAAATAGAATTTTAAAGCAAATAAATAAAACCAGCGGGAACCAGATAATCAGCAGGTAAATTGAAGTTTCAACAGCTTCAAACGCAGCGTCAAATCTTGGCATATTGTCATATCTTCTAAGTGCATATCTTGCCGCAAAGAAAAATGCGACACCTATTATGCAGCCGATAATTATTGAAGAGTACAATGTATGAGTAGGAGCATCTTTTGCAAGTACCTTAAAACCTCTTATTAATATTTCCATTAAAAGCCATAAAGGCATGATAAATTCAGAAATATAAGCCATCATATCAAGGCTTGCTCTTAAAGACATATCTTTTGATCTTAAAGCGGCACCGGAATGCTCAAGATAACGTCTTATAGTACCTTCAAGCCAGCGTCTGCGTTGTCTGAATAAAGGCCATAAATAAGCAATTCCTTCTTCATACACAACAGCATCAAGACAAAATCTAACGTCCCAGCCTTTTATATGAAGTCTTGTAGACATATCCAAGTCATCAACGATAGTATAATTATTCCAACCGCCAATATCTTCTACTGCTTCACGTTTTAGAAGTTCACCGTTGCCGCGAAGTTCAACAGCTCCCTTAACAGAGTCTCTGCCGACTTGAAAATGTGTGTCCATTGTATATTCGTTATTTTGGCATCTTGTTAAGATGTTAAAATTTCTGTTTTTTATAACTTTTCTAGCCTGAACTGCCCCCACATCTTTAGGTTCTAAATGAGGTATGAGTTTTGATAAAAAATCAGGTTCAACTGTGGCGTCTGCATCAAATATTAAAAACGCTTCGCCTTTAGCTATTTTCATGGCATCATTTAACACAGCAGATTTGCCTGGGAATGCATCTTTATCTCTGATTAGTGCCGTTACTTTATCATACTTTTTTTCTAAATCTTTAATTACTGAAGCAGTATTGTCGGTGCTTCTGTCATCAATAACAATTACTTCAAAGTTTTCGTAATTCATATTTAAAATATTTTCAACAGTATGAGCAATTACACATTCTTCATTGTGACCGGGTATCATTACGGAAACGAATGGTTTATAATTTTCGTTAATAACAGGAGGGTGTTTTTGTAATTTACGGTTTTGTAATTTGTATGACAAATTCATGAAAACTGCGTAAATAAACATGAAAGTACATAAAAAAGCTAATCCCCAAACTGTATTAAAGTAACTTTGGAAAATGTATAAAAAGATACCAAGTCCAAAAACTATTGTAAATAAAATTACTCTGTCTTTCATCTTTTCCGCTTCTCCCTTGCAGTTTCGGCAATTCCCTTTATATTATATCAAAAACTTGTTAAATATGCCAAAGTTTAAGACAAATCATTACTATTTCTTTACTAACGATGATTTTTCTGAATATAATACTGCAAATAGAGGTTTTTTAGGTTAAAAATTGTTAAAAAACGTTAAAATACTTGCGTTAAAAAAAAGTTCGGCTATAATAGGTGATGTACATGAGTAGAAGGAGTTTTATTATGAACAAAGAAGAATTAGTACAAGAAATCGCAAAAAAATCTAATGTAACTCAAAAAGAAGCTGCAGAAGTTTTAGGTGCATTAATCGAAACTATCCAAAAAACAGTTTCTAAAGGTAAAAAAGTTACTTTAGTAGGTTTCGGTACATTCGAAGCTAGAAAAAGAGCTGCTAGAACAGGTCGTAACCCTCAAACAGGTAAAGAACTTAAAATCCCTGCAACTACAGTTCCTGCTTTCTCAGCTGGTAAAAAATTCAAAACTGCTGTTAACGGTAAGTAAGAATTTTTTTGAGATATATAAAAAAGGACTTATTCGAAAAAATAAGTCCTTTTTTTTATTGAAAAATATTATATATTATTAAATATATAATATTTTTTTCGTTCTAAGAAAAGATTTATTGAAGGAGGAAATTATGCCAGAAGTAAAATGGACAGAAGAACAATCACAAGCAATAAATGAGAAAGGTTCAAATATATTAGTAGCTGCTGCAGCTGGAAGTGGAAAAACAGCAGTTTTAGTAGAAAGAATAATAAATAAGATAATAAATGAAAATATAGATATAGATAAATTATTAGTAGTTACATTTACAAATGCAGCTGCTTCAGAAATGAGAGAAAGAATATTAGATGCAATATATAAAAAATTAGAAGAATATCCTGAAAATCAAAACTTACAAAGACAAATAACTTTAATAAATAAAGCTAGTATTTGCACAATAGATTCATTTTGTTTAGAAGTTGTGAGAAATAATTTTTTTGAATTAGATAATATATCACCTAATTTTAGAATTGCAGATACAACAGAGATAGAATTGCTAAAACAAGAGGTAATAGAAGATATATTTGAAGAGAAATATGAAAATCAAGATGAAAATTTCTCAAAACTTATAAATACATATACAAGTTATAGAGATGATACACCATTAAAGG
>JBKUMA010000261.1:0-2542 GCA_046955055.1 Candidatus Gastranaerophilaceae bacterium | reverse complement strand
CTTCTGAAATATATTTACCTGTAAGCGGTAAAATTATTGAAATTAATGACGGTTTAGTTGATGCACCGGAAAAATTAAACGAAGACTGCTATGAAAACGGCTGGCTTGTCAAAATAGAAGCTACAGGCGACGCTGCTGAACAAGCAGATTTATTGGAATACGAAGATTATAAAGAAGAATTGGAATAAGAATGAAAAATTTTTTAGTACATAATGACGATGTTAGAGCAGAAATGCTTAAAAGTATTGGTGAAGCTTCAATTGAGGATTTGTTTAAACAAATTCCTCAAAAGGCTCGTATGGGTGAAATGAATTTTGAAAATCCGTTAAGCGAAATGGAAGTTCAAAAACGTATCAAATCGCTCGCTAAAAAGAACAAAACTGATTACATAAGCTTTTTGGGAGCAGGTGTATACAACAAATTTATACCGGCTTGCATAAGTCAAGTCGCACAAAGATTTGAATTTTTAACAGCTTATACACCTTATCAGCCTGAAATATCTCAAGGCACATTGCAAATTATGTACGAATTCCAAACTATGATATGCCGTCTTACAGGAATGGATATTTCTAATGCAACTGTTTATGATGCGGCAAATGCATGTGCTGAAGCAATATTAATGGCTGTAAGAATTAGCAAAAAAGACAAAGTTCTTATTGCAAACTCCTTAAATCCTGAGTACATCGATGTTGTAAAAACATATGCACATTTTAACGGTATAAGTGTTGAAATGTTTGATCAAATACCTGCAAACACAAGTGAATATGCCTGCATATTAATTCAAACACCTGATTATCACGGGGAAATACTTGATATTAATAAACCGGAAGACACACTCTTAATAGTTTGCACTGATCCTTCAACTTTATCTATACTAAAACCGCCTGGTGAATATGGTGCAGACATCGTCGTTGGTGATGTTCAAACACTTGGTATTCCTATGGAGTTTGGCGGTCCACATGCAGGTTTTATAGCATGCCGCGAAAAATTTATGCGTCAAATTCCAGGAAGACTAGCAGGACGAACTGTTGATGCAGATGGTAATCAAGCATTCTGCCTAACTATCCAGACCAGAGAACAGCATATTAAAAGAGAAAAAGCCACAAGTAATATTTGCTCAAATCAGGCATTAATCGGGCTTTGTACAACTCTTTATTTAAGCCTGTTAGGAGAAGAAGGATTTAGACAAGCAGGATATTTAAGTGCAAAGCAGGCACATAAATTATCAGAAAAACTTGCTGAAAAAGGAATAAAAACATTAAATAAAAACTTCTTTAACGAGTTTGTTATTCAAGTTAACAATGCTGATGATTTCCTTGCGAAATTAAAAAAGAATAACATAATAGGCGGTCTAAAACTTGATGACAATAAAATTCTAGTTGCTGCAACAGAAATGATTTCTGATGAAGATATTATTTCTTATGCAGAGGCTTTTTAAATACAGGCAAAAATCCAAATAAAAGATATACGAGTGCGTTAGCTGTCTGACGCACTTTTATTAATACAATTTGATTGGAAAAGAAAATTATTTTCTTTACAGTAAAACATTTATCTTTATCACTAAACACTATACCGTTATTATCAGCAAAATCAAGCATATCATTTAAAGCTTTGCCTTTATCTTCAATATTTTGCGGGGATAAGGTTTTTACAATTGATCCTTTTCTTTTTAAATAATAGTAAAAAGTATCAGGAACAGTAACAAACTTTTCAAGATAATAAAGAGCCCTAATAGTAAATCTCACATCTTCAAAGTTAGCACCCTCAAAAAAATCAACATTAAATTCTTTCAACTTAGAAGACTTATAGATTTTGTTCCATACATAACAATATTTAGGGACGTTACAGCATTTAATTTTATCCTGAATATCAGAAATAACTTTTTCTTCATCATATGATACAATGCTATTTTGTTTTTTACCTTTAACTTTTATAATACCAGCAGCAGCAATATCAGCATCATTACGTTCTGCGGATTTGTATAACTTTTCAAAGAAATCTGTGTCTACCCAATCATCACTATCAACAAAGCCTATATATTTTCCGTTTGCAGCTTTAATACCTGCATTACGTGCAGCAGAAAGCCCGGCATTTTTTTGATTTAAAATTTTAATCTGAGGAAAATCCTTTGCATATTTTTCAAGAATTTCTAATGAATTATCAGTCGAACCGTCATTCACACAGATAATTTCCAAATCATTCAAAGATTGATTAACCAGACTATTTAGACATTTTTCCAAATATTCCTTAACATTATAAACAGGTACAATTACAGAAACCGATGACATATAAACCTACGATTCTTGAAAACTGTTATAAAATAATATAAACGACTTATTATCACTATCGTACGATTTAATAGAACAGCCCTTTAAAAAAAACATACAATCTTGAGTTTCAAGCATTAAATCAATTCTTTTTTTTGTTTTAAACCATTTATTAAAAAAGTTTTCAAATTTTGGCGTAAATTCAGGTGCTGAAAAATTTAGCGTACCGTATTTTTCAGTTGCAGCGGGACGTTTAACCTCTTTATCATCAATAT
>JBKUMA010000260.1:0-2546 GCA_046955055.1 Candidatus Gastranaerophilaceae bacterium | reverse complement strand
TACGTAGTCACATTGTGCCAATTCTGCATGAACCCTACGATTCATGTCATTTGGATTTTGAATGTATGCTACAACAATGTCTTTTAATGATTTTTTCATACTTTCTGCTCCTTTTCTCTTATGAGTTTACTTTTTCTTTATAAGATTCTGGAATAGGTGCTACATTCTTATATTCAGCATGCTCAGATATTTGTTTACACCATTCATATATTATTTCTTCCTCTGAAAGTTTATAAGAAATAGGTTTACCTACATGCACATGCACACTTCTTCTGGTAAAGGGTTTCAATTTAGGATAACCTGTAAAACCTCCGATGGCTACAGGAATTATATCCGCTTTAGCGTTTTTGGCTATAACTATAAAACCTTTTTTCAAACTACCTAATTCACTGCCGTAAGGTCTTATTCCCCCTTGAGGGAAAACACCAAGCGACCAGCTTGTTGCAAGAATATCCCTTACAGTTTTAAATGTAGCGATTTCAGGTTTAGTTCTATCAACAGCAAAAGCCCCAAGGCGTTTTACAAGAAATTCAAACTTGTCGCCTTTTTCAAAAAGCTCTTTTTTTGCCATATAAGCAATAGGTCTCCAGCATGCCAAAGAAACTAAAGGCGGATCAAAATGGGAAACATGATTTGCTGTATATATAAATTTACCGCTTTTGGCTTTAGTCGGAAGATTTTCTCGTCCTGTTATTTTACAATCATAAAATATTTTTATAAACGGAAAGACTATAAAAGCAACAAACCACATATAAAATGCTGTTCTAAAAATATTGTATTCGTACGGATACCTTCTGTTATAGTTCCTTTGCTTTTTCACCATGATAACTCCTAACTATTCTTCTTTTATTTTTTCAATATAATTAAATCCTGTTAATTCCTGTATTGCTTCAATCCATTTTTCAACAACTTCATCAGTATTATTGCTATAAGGAATAGGTTTTCCTATATTAACAATAATTTTGCCTGAAAACGGCCATCTTTTAACTTCCTGAGTGCCCAAAATTCCAACAGGCAAGACATTACACTTAGTAATTTTTGCAAGACCTGCAAAACCTTTTGTTATATTTTCTATAGATCCTACTTCCCCTCTAGTTCCTTGAGGGAATATCCCAAAGACCCATTTACTCTTTTTAATTTCTTTTACTGTCTTAATCGTAGACGGACCCAAGCTTTCTCTGTTAACGGCAAAAGCACCTAGCCAATCAATCCACCAACGGATAAAAGGAATGTCAAAAAGCTCTTTTTTTGCCATAAAAGAAATTCTTCTGGGCCAAACACCACATAACATAGGCGGATCTAAAGTAGACAAATGATTGGGACAAACAATATATTCATTATCTTTTGGAATATTTTCCAACCCATGAACTTCAATTCTGTATACAAATTTGAGTCTAATGCCGTAGAAATACCTACAGACTAAAATCTGAAAGAAAGTTCTCCACATATTAAATTCATATGCTTCTCTTTTAGTATAGTTTTTATCTTTATCCCAAAACATACTTCAATATCCTCTTTAAAAATACATACGAGTAACATAATTATACACATAATAAATAGATAAAACAAGTTATAAATAAATTATGAGCATCGCACTTAGAAAGAAGATTTTTTATTTGCACATTACAATTTTTTTATATATAGTAATAACACAGAATATTAATTGGAGAGAACTTATGAACAATTTAAAACACTCTGAAACAGAATTGGAAAATGAATTATTTAAAAGCGTTTATGAAAAAACACCCGATTATATAAAAGAACTCAACATAATGGATTTTTCAAACAGAGGCGAATTTACTTTTACATTAAAAAAAGAACATCTTGAGCCATATGACAAGGATAAAAACCCGCATGGACTTAATTTAAAAGAATGGTTTGCTAACTATGCAAAAGAAGCAAAAGTTTCTACTGCCGGAATAAGAGGACCGCAAAATATATTGTTTCCGCAAGATACAAGATTTCCTATTAATTTAGTAGGTATTGTACTTGCCACCCTTGCAAAAGCTCTTGTTGCAAAAGAAAAATATCCTGACAAAGAAATAGTGAAGGTTGCAGGTAGAGAAGTCCGTTATAATTCGGAATTATTCCTTGATGCAATTGCAAGAATACAAGCCGCTAACGGCATTAAAACCCTTGTATCAGAAGATAAAAAGACAATTCCAATCTGGCTTGCATCATTTTTGGCATTTAAACTTGATTTGCTAGGCGGGGAATATATTACTTCCAGCCACGGAATTTCAGTAAAAAATGCAACAAAAGATTTGAATTCTCAAGGAAGTCAATATCTTCCAGAAGAATCACTTGAATTCGTTGACAAAATTCAAGAGATATTTGATATTACCGAAAAGAATGGTTCTTATGAAATTAAAATTTCAGCCGAAGACAACCCGCTTATTGACGAAAAAATAATGAAAAAACTTAATGACGGAGTCGATTTATATGTCGATTATTTAAAATCCGGGGTCGCTCAAAAAATAAATTTAGACTTAATAAAAAAAATAAAAGACAAAATTGTTATAGAAAACGTTGGCGGTTCAGCATAC
>JBKUMA010000259.1:0-2548 GCA_046955055.1 Candidatus Gastranaerophilaceae bacterium | reverse complement strand
TTCATAACCTAATGAAACAAGAACCATTTGTGCATCTTCAACAGATTGATCGTTTTGTTTAGAAGCTGTTGATGTGATTTTAATAGGCTCCTTAGTTTGGTAATTCATCAATTTGTCCTTTAATTCAAGAATAATCTTTTGTGCCAATTTAGGCCCAACACCCTTTGCACGTGTAAGCTCTTTATAATTGCCTTCAATAACAAACCCAATAAGTTCAGAGGATTGAAATTCATCCAAAAGAGTCAATGCCATTTTAGACCCGACACCGGAAACTGATATAAGAATATTAAATATATCTCTGTCCTCTTTATGCAAAAAACCGCAAAGTGACATTTTGTCTTCTCTGTGCAAAAGCACTGTATAAACTTTGCCTTCTTGACCAATTTCCTCAATTTGAGAAAAATCACGTGAAGTAATTTCCAGCAAATACCCTATCCCAAAAGCCTCCACAGTCACATAAGCACCCTTTGAAGTGTTTGATTTATTTGCAAAAATACCTTTTATATAATCGTACATGTTCTCTCCAATGCTTTTAGTCTTTTAAAGTGCCTCTGATTTCCGATATTGCCCTGTCTAATTCTTTATTAACACGTAGTTCTTCTTTGATTTTTTCGTATGAATAAAGCATTGTTGTGTGTTTTTTATTAAAATACTCTGCAATACTTTCAAAGCTTTTTTGTGTTAGTTCCCTTGATAAATAAACAGCAACGTGTCTTGCTGACGAAACTCTTTGATTACGCGAAGAACTTAAAAAGTCAGAAATAGAAACTCCGTAAAATTCACCGACAGTTTTTGCGACCTTATCAATAGTCAAAGCTTTTTTCATAGCTTCGCAGTTCAATACCCTTTTGGCAAATTCAATAGTCAAATCAGTTTTTTCAATATCAGCATAAGCACTTACCTTGTTAAAAGCACCTTCAAGCTCTCTAACATTACTTACAAAATTATTTGCAATGTATTCAAACACTTCAAAATCAACTTTTAATGATACCTGCTCTGCAAGATTTTTTAGAATAGCAACTCTTGTTTCAAAATCAGGAGGAGTAATATCAACCACAAGCCCCATTTCAAAACGGGTACGAAGCCTGTCAGGAAGTGTAGGTATATCTTTCGGCAGCCTGTCAGAAGTAATAACAATTTGTTTATTATTGTTATGGAGACTGTCAAATGTATGGAAAATCTCTTCCATAGTGTAAGTCTTGCTTTCCAAGAATTGGATATCGTCAATCAAAAGCACATCAACATTTCTGTACTTTTGGCGGAATTTGTCCATTCTTGAGTTTCTTTCTCCGCCATGTTGAAGGTTTTTAATCAATTCGTTTACATATTCTTCTGTCTTGATATAACGAACTCTTAATTTCGGCTTATTAAAAATTATATAATGCCCGATTGCCTGCATAAGGTGAGTTTTGCCAAGTCCTGATGCACCATAAATAAACAAAGGGTTATATTTCTTTGCAGGGTTTTGTGCAACAGTAAATGCTGCTGCGTGAGCAAAACGACTGTTTTCACCTACAACAAAGTTAGAGAATTTATATTTCAAATTTAAGTTTGCAGAAGATTGCATTTGTGCAAGGTTTTCAACAATAGCGGCTTCTTCTGTTTCAGGAAGTGCACGTTTTTGCTTTGCCAGTTCTTTTTTCTTTTCTTTCTGGTATTTATCAGCAAGTTCTGAATCAAAAGTAATATGGTAACTTACCTCTTTTCCTAAAATCTTATTTAACGCTTCTAAAATTTGCTTATTGTAGTTAGACTTTACCACCTGAGGAGCAAGAGAATGAACCGTACACAAAGACAAAACATTCCCGTCATAATCTGCGGCTTCTAGAGGTTCCAGCCACATCTGATAAGCCGGGGTAGGTATAGTTTCCCTTAATTCAACCTTGACTTCACTCCAAAGATTTTTTACTTCCTGTGTATCCATATAAATATTATATTATAAAAAGGTTAGTTTAATTGTAAATTTTTATTATATTAAAAGCTTATACAAAACAACCGCACACGAAACACTTAAGTTTAAAGACTCTACAGCAGATGCCATTTCTATCTTAACCTCTTTATCAGCAAAATCAACAAGTTCATCACTTAATCCGTCTGCTTCGCTGCCAAACATAACAACAAAAGGCTCTTTTGCCTCAAAATTTTTCAAATATGTTTGTGCTCTTGGCAGAGTCGCAATTCTTGAATAATCAGAAAACAACTCTTGTAATTCCTTAAATTCTTTTATATAAACAACCGGTATTTTCCATAAATTGCCAACAGACGAACGTACACATTTAGGGTTATAAATATCAGCACTTTCACCATACAAAACAACAGCATCAGACCCGAATGCAGTTGAAGTTCTAAGTATTGTTCCCAGGTTTCCTAAATCTTTTATACCCTCAAGCAAAACTACTTTTTTTGCATTTTTTAAATCATTTTTAGAATATTCTTTTTGATAAGCCACTGCAACAGCATCAGGAGCACTATCTGTAGTAGAAATCTTTTTTAAAACAAGTTCAGTGGTTAATATAGCTTTTTCACCTAAATAGTCATAATACTGTGC
>JBKUMA010000258.1:0-2560 GCA_046955055.1 Candidatus Gastranaerophilaceae bacterium | reverse complement strand
GTAATATTAATCACTGTTCCTGGGTTATTAATTTGGGCAAAAGCTTTCTGGGATTATCTTGTTGCGTACGGGGCTTTGAATTCAATGGCAGAAGCTGCTGTTACAACAGGAAAAGTTTATGATTTTAAAGCTCATAACGGCGTGGTTAAACAGAAAACTTTTTCATATATAGCTTTGTGGTTTTTGTTTAGTATATTTACATTGTTTTCAATAATACCGTTTTTCTGGGTAATAGGATTTATCTTCTTCGTTTACTTTGTTTTAATATTTCAGGTTTTTACATTTGAAAAAGATGTGTCGCCGCTTGGCTGTTTTAGAAGAAGTTTGGAACTTGTTAAAGGCAGATTTGGCAGAACTTTTACGTTGCTGGCAATATTAACAATATTGACTTATTACCTGTTATCTTCAGGTGTTTCAGTTTTATTTGACTTTGCTAAATTAACAAATATTCTGGCTGAAATATTTGAAGATTGGGCGTCAACATTGCCGCTTGAACAGATTAATGCAGTTTTGGAACCGTTTAAAATGTCTTTGACTCCTGTAATGATTTCAAAAGAAATTGTAGGGCAGTTAATTTTATTTGTTGTAGTTGGCTTTACGCTGCCGTTAAGAAGTATTTGCTGGACTCTGTGGTATAAGAATCTTTATACCGGAATTGTAGATGTTACTCCTAAAAAGACAGTAAAAAAGCAATCTAAAAAGGTTAAGGATTATGCAAAATCTGATAAAAAGCAGTTTAAAATAGAAAAACGCGGAATTGATCCTGAAATTATCAGAAGAGCAAGATTAGAAGATGATGAATATTAGGCAGGTTTTATGTTTATTTGCAAAAACTGTAAATCGATTGATAAATTTGAATTAATGTTTTCACCTGATTACAGGGGCGAAAGAAGATTTCTGCAAAAGTATAATAAAAAAAATGAAATTGAGATTACTGTTGATGGATATACTTTTGTACCGGATTTGCAATTTATGAACGAACATGCTGTGTGCAAATATTGCGGGCAAATTTATATGTGGGATTATGATACAGGATATTAGAAAGAGGAAATATATGAGAGAAAATCGAAAAAATGATGAAACCAGAGAAATAAAATTTACCAAAGATTTTACTAAACACGCTTTGGGTTCTGTTCTGGTTGAATTTGGTGACACTAGAGTTATCACAACCGCCTCCGTAGAAGAAGGAAAACCTAAATGGATGGCTAAGGACGAAGCTAGAGGCTGGGTCACAGCTGAGTATTCTTTGCTGCCATCTGCTCCAAATACAAGATGTCAGAGAGAAAGAAATAAAATTTCAGGCAGAACACAGGAAATACAAAGACTTATTGGAAGAAGCCTAAGAGCGTGTGTTGATTTGGAAAAGATGCCTGATTTAACAATAACAATTGATGCCGATGTAATTCAGGCTGATGGCGGAACCCGTACTGCAAGTATCTGCGGTGGTTTTCTTGCTTTGAAAATCGCAATAGACAAACTTATGGCAAAAGGTACTTTAAAGGAAAATCCTATTATAGAACCAATCGGGGCTATATCAGCAGGAATTGTTGACGGGGAAGTGAAACTTGATTTAGATTATATTGAAGATTCTCACGCTCAGGTTGATTCAAATGTCGTTTTAACAAAAAGCGGTAAGATTATAGAATTCCAGACTACTGCTGAGGGCAAACCTTTTGAACAAGAAAAAATGATTGAAATTTTTAACGTCGCAAATAAAGGAATAAAAAAAATTATTGCTATGTATGACTTAATTTAGTATAATAATTTTGTAAAAAGAAAAGGAGAGAAATTATGAAAAAATTATTACTGGCTTCATTGATTTTAACCTTAGCAGGTGCATCTGCTGTTTATGCTGCAGAGTCTACTACATACACCGAACAACTAATTCAAAAACATACCCAAAAAATAGTTGACAAAGAAAAACAGCTTCAACAACAGCAAAAAGCACGCGAAGAAGCTAGAGCTAAAGCTCAAAAAGAAAGAGAAGAAGCTCTTCAAAAGAAAATTGACGAAAAATTAAATCCTTTAAAAGAAAAACAAGAAGCTTATGAAGCTCAGAAAAAAGCAAGAGAAGCTCAACAAGCTGCACAAAAACAAAAATACGAAAAGAAAAAACAACTTTTAAAAGAATTGATATCTGAATAGAAAAGAGGATTATTATGAAAAAGAAATTAGTTGCATTACTTGCAATATCAGTTTTAACTATGTCATCAGTGTATGCAGCGGAAACTCAAGGACCAATTTCAAAATGGTTAAATAAAAAAACTGAGTCTGTTGCTAAAAAAGAACAACAAACTAATGCACAAATAGCTGCTAAGAAAAAAGCTCAGCAAGAAAAAGTTGCTAAAGAAAAAGCAAAAGCTCAGGCAGCACAGAAAAAAGCAGCACAAAAAAAAGTTGAAAGACAAAAGAAAGAAGCTGAAAGAAAAGCAAAAGTAAACGCTAAGAAAAAACAGTTAAAAGAGTTGTTTCAATAATTATTAAAAATTATAAAAAAGGAGCGATGAATTTCATCGTTCCTTTTTTATTTGCTTGAATGTGAACTTTCTCTGTGTTAAAA
>JBKUMA010000257.1:0-2589 GCA_046955055.1 Candidatus Gastranaerophilaceae bacterium | reverse complement strand
AGCGTATATTGAATAATTATGATGTCTTAAATCACTTGTTAAAAATTAAAAAATCCGTTATAATAATAAAATATATTTGAGGAGTGGAAGTATGAAAAAGTCATTAATCAAAAATACTTTAAAATTCATGCAAAGCCAAAGTTACGAATATCGTAGGGTTCATGCACAATTGACACCATTTGCCCACGAACGTAATTTCGGGGGGGGGGCGAATATTTAAGCTCCACAAAAGGATTTGCGGGACTGTTAAAAACAAAATCCATGTGTTATAATAGTGATATATCATATCACGATAATACTGGAGTTTTTTGCATGAATAATAAAAAATTTGCATTCACACTTGCCGAAATGATGGTTGTAATGCTAATTATGAGTATCGTTTTAGCGGCTTTCGCACCTGTAATGACAACACGTCAAAAAAAGGATATTTCAAGTCCGTGGAGATTTTCGGACAACCAAATGGATGCGTATTTTGGTTTGGGTAACGACCAACGTGCCATGATAGGTCAGAAAAACAGACCAAGCGGTGGAACTGATCCAGATAACCGTTTAACTATTGCTACATCACGAAGCACTCAGAGTCATATTTTATTTAAGGACCAAAATAATAATGTTCAGGCAAGGTTATTTTTAGGTAATAGTTCAATAATTTTAGGTAATGATACTTCAACATCAAGTAATGTAATTTCTATAGGCAGGGGTTCCACTGCTACAGCTGACTACGCTACGGCCTTAGGATTCAGAGCAGATGCTACTGGAGAGCTTTCAATGGCATTAGGTTCAGGAACCGCATCAGGAGAGAACTCTGTCGCAATCGGACCTTATGTTACAGCTTCAGAAAAAAATACTCTTGCAATATCTTCAGGAAATGCAGGTGAGGTTGCTAAAGCAACATCTTTAGGAGCTTTAGCAATCGGAAACGGAACAGCAAGCGGAAATTATTCATTAGTTCTGGCTCCTAACCATAACGGCGGAGGTGCTTCTTCGCATAGCGAATCATCTTCATATTGTTCTATTGCTATTGGCGGGAATACTCATTCAAGCGGTTCGTATTCTGTGGGAATGGGAACTGGGGTTACTGTATCAAATAGCGACAGTATTGCACTGGGTTCAGGTGCAAGTTCAAAAAATGAAAATTATTCAACAGCTACAGGTGGTGTTGCTATAGGCGAAGGTGCAACATCTATAGATGGCGGAATTTCAATTGGTAAAGATTCAATAACAAATACCAGTGTTACGTATTATCCAAATTCAAGTGTGTCACTGGGTAGAGATACTAGTTCAGTAGACGGTGGTATTGCAATTGGTTCTGATGCTAAAGCAGGCGGACGTTTTGCAACTGGTATTGCTATCGGACAACATGCAGATGCAATGGGTACTGATACAGAACTTGGCGGCGGAATTGCTATAGGTGGTTCTTCAAAAGTAAAAAATGGTGCTGTCGCAATAGGTTTTTCTTCTGTTGCAACACCTCATACAGCGTATGCTAATAATGCAGCAGTTGCTATAGGAATGGATGTTGAAGCTCAAGGCAGTAGTGTTGCGGTCGGATCAAGGGTTCAGGCATACTCATCAGGTGTCGCGATTGGTAATTACTCTATGGCATTAGGTGAAAATAATGTTGCGATAGGTAACTCAGCATTAAAAGCAAATACAGAAGGTAATGGTAATGTAGCAATTGGTTATAGTATTTTGACTTCAAATGAAGGCGGAAGTGAGAATGTTGCAATCGGATATGAAGCATTGAACCATAATAAATATGGAGCCTTAAATGTAGGTATCGGTTCAAGAGCTTTATACCAAATTCAGGGTGTCAAAGGTGATTATCTTAAAGCCTCAAGTAATGTTGCAATTGGATCATCTGCACAAAATAGGAATATAAGCGGATATGATAATGTTGCAATTGGTAATCAGTCACTTTTTAATAATGAATCAGGAATTCATAATACTGCCATTGGATCTTATGCGTGTCAATTTGTTAAAGGGTCAAATAAAACCTGTCTAGGATATTATTCTGGTCCTATGGGTGCTGATGAAAATTCAAACAAAACTGTTTATATAGGCGAATCAGGTACCACAATTATAATGGCAGGTTCCTCAACCGGTTATTCAGACAGACGTCTTAAATATGTCGGCAATGAAAACAAAGACGGTTTGGAAAAAATAAAACAATTAAAGGTCTTTAATTACACTTTCAAAAAAGATGAAAAAAAGACACCTCGTGTCGGAATTATTGCACAGGATTTAATGAAAGTCTTCCCGAAAGCCGTAACATTAAACGGCGACGGTTTTTATATTACCCGTACGGAAGATATTTTGTATGCACTTGTCAATGCTGTGAAAGAACTTGATGCAAAAATAAGTATGATTGCCGCTGAATACAAGGCTCAATTAAAGATTTTAAAACAAGTTCAGGATGACAATAGGAAAATTCTGAATGACAATAAGTTATTGAAACAAGAAAATAAAGAATTAAGGTTGCGTCTGGAAAAACTAGAAGCAAGAATAAAATGATTTCATACAAAAGAAACGGATGCAAATCCGTTTACTTTCATTCCTTCTCCCGTAACCAATCGGGAGTTTTTTTAT
>JBKUMA010000256.1:0-2605 GCA_046955055.1 Candidatus Gastranaerophilaceae bacterium | reverse complement strand
ACGTTTATGCAGAATTGGCACAATGTGACTACGTACGTAGTACCGGGGGGGGGGCAGATTTTTAAGCTCCTATAGTCATTCTGAGGGCTTCACTCTAGCTGAAGTACTAATTACGCTAGGAATTATTGGTATTGTAGCCGCATTGACTTTACCCGCTTTAATAACGAATTACAAAGAAAAAGCTTTGATTTCACAAGCCAAAAAAGGGCTTTCTGTTGTTTTAAATGCACTTAGCAAGACAAGAGCAAATTTAGAAGTTGAAAACAACGGCGAAATTTTTGATTCAAATAATACATCAGACCAAACTGCAGACCTGTTTTTTGCAAATATGAATGTTGCCTCAAGATGCACAAGTTATAAAACTAACTGTCTGAAAGATTATAAATTAAAATATGCAAAGCCGACCAATGACGGATATGGTAATTATGACCAACCTTCAGATAATTATATGTTAGGCTTTTCACGTGCAATATTAAATAACGGAATGATTATTGGTCTTTGGCAGACAAAGTATCCCGAAGGAAATTGTACAAACTATTATACAACCTGGGATAAAGATAGCAATGGTAATTATATTTTGGATAGTGACGGTAACAAAGTTAATGAACGCCTTGTAAAGGAAACTGATTGCGGGCATATATTCTTTGATGTCAATGGTCTTAAAGGTCCCAATCAGTTTGGTGCTGATGTTTATATGATTTATGTTACTCCTTATGCTTATACACAAAATTGGGGATATATTAATAATGTTATACAAAATAACAAGTTAGATGCTGTGCAATATGACGTTAACGGTAAATTTGAATAAAAAAGCGGGAATTAACCCGCTTTTTTTATTGTACATTTTCATTGTTGTTTAAGAGCCCATAATTTCTATTTCGTTGCCATCAGGGTCTTTCAAAAATGCAATATGCATATTTACTTCCGGCATAAAATACGGTTCATATGTGTATTTATAGCCCATTGAGAGCATCTTTTTAGAAAATTCTGTGAATGATTTTGTCTCAAAAGCCAGATGACCGAAGGCATTTCCATGTGTATATCCTTCTTTTGGTGTTTCTTTGTTATAAGTTAATTCAATTTGAGTTTGTCCGTCTTCGTCGCTTAAATAGTATAACGTACAATCTTCTAATTCAACTTCACCTGTTCTGTTCATGTTTAAAAGTTCTGTGTAGAATTTCATTGATTCATCAATGTCTTTCACTCTAATCATAACGTGCAAAAATCTCATGGTAATTACCTCCTTATGGTTAAAGTTTACCACAGAATAACAAAAATGGAGAAGTCGTAAAAAATTATTGAGTTAGTCAAGGTGAGAAGTTATGCCGCCTGATTTATTTTTGTCAATTTCTATAACGTGGCGAATAATTGTGTGCGACATTAAAAGTAAATATGGATTTATCTCGTTTGTGTTGGACATATTGATTTTTGCTTCCGGCTTGTCTTGATTTTCGGGTTTTGTTTTTGAATTTGATGTTTCAAAAGAAATTACTGACTGCATTGAATAATGTTTTTCGTCACTGTCAATTCTCATCATTAATTCATCTTTTGGAAACTCTTTACAGCATTCTATGTTTACATGGACTGAATTTGAACTTTCCAGTATTAATGTCGCTGTTACTGTACCGTAGTTGATTGTTGTTATAGTAATTATTAATATGCTGTCCGAATTGTCAGATTGTTCATTTGCTTCAATTTCAAGCTCAAAGCCTGTACCTTCTTGCAAAGGAAGCCAAGGTAAATACAAAAGTAAAAGCATTTTTAAAGTTTGTGCAGAATCGTTTTTCGAAGCCGCTGCAATGCTTGCATTTATAAGTTTAGCTGTTTCTTTAAGCTGTGATAAGTCGTTTATACCGAGTTTTGAAGAATTTGCCATTGTTGTAATAAGTTTTGCAATTGCATCTTTACCGTTAGACTGAATTAAAGCGGCAATATCGTTTAAGTTAATTAAACCCTGTGACGATAGAGGAAGATTTTTCAATGAATATTGGAACTGGTTTAATAAAGTCTTATGCCCTTGTAATAATAAATTTTGTGCTTCTGAAACAGAGAGCCCCTGAAGTTGTGCAAGAATTTGTGCTTGAGTTTGTGAAAGTTCGTTTCTTTGCATATTCATTCTCGCTGCAAATTGCTGGTTAAACTGTGTGTAAGAAATATTTTTTTGATAAACAAAAATAAATTCATTCATGTTTTGCGGCATTTTCATCAAATCTTTAACATAAGCCGCTTGACCTTGTCCTCCCATATTTCCCATTTGAGGTGCCGGTGTTTCGGGCATAGGAGTTTTTGGTGCAGGTGCAGAGTTCTGAGGTGCATTGAATGCCGCTTGGCTTGAAGCTGTATTTGCAGGTCTATTAGTGTTAACCATTTGATAGTTAACGAATTTGGATATTAAATGTCCTAAATTTAAGTCAGCCATATCATGTTAATTATACTTATTTTTGAAAATAAGTCCAGAATGATTGAATTTTTTAAGAAAATAGTTTATAATAAAAGCAATAATTATAAGGAGCACATAGTATGAAAAAATCATTAAAAGGCATCGTTGTTAATTTTATGCAAAGTTCAAAACTACAGAGCTTAAATAAATTCATGCAACCTTGTC
>JBKUMA010000255.1:0-2621 GCA_046955055.1 Candidatus Gastranaerophilaceae bacterium | reverse complement strand
GGTATAAAAATTTGCTGTATGATTAATCTTGAGACATATAATAATAGAATATTAAAATATTCAACGGCATTGCCTGAAAAGAATTTCACTTCGCAAAGAGCAGAAACTTCTAATTCTAACCCGTCATTCAAATCGCCGCCAAAAAGTAATAATTACGGCGGAGTAATGCTTGGTGCAACAATTGCAGCGGGTATAGCCATTGCTTCTATTGTTATTATGAACGGCAGGGGGTCAAAGTCTGTTAGTAGCAAAATAAATAATTCCTTGATAAATATTAAAGAAGAAGTCGCAGAAAGTTCTTTGGATATTTTAAAGGAATTAGAACAAAAAAGAATTAATGCCGAAAAATCAATAAGAACAAAAATCCTTACATGGTATAAGAAAACTATTAACCTAAATCCTATGGATCCTGAATATAAAAAATTAAATGACAGAATAACTAAAGTTACCGTTGCGGAACATAAAAATAGTTTTAAGTTTTCAAATGAAATATTTTCAAATGAAGAAGCAGCCAATGTTGTTTCATTTTTGAAAAAATATCAGTATAATGACTTACTAAGAGAGGGAAAAATTAATCCTGAAGAAGTCTCTGAGATAAAAATATTAGATGATATTATAAAAAAAGCAAAACCTCTTCAAGAAGAGACAACTGTTTATAGAGGAATTAGAACTAAGGAATTGTTTGGTGATTTCAACGTTTTGGGTTTTGCTAAAGATATAAAAGAAGGTGCAGTTCTGGAAGATAAGTCTTTTGCAGCAGCAACAAGAGTTTACAGTGATGAACTTGCACAGGTTGATCCTGTTTGGCTAGACGAAGTAAAAAATGCGGGTTATATCGTTCGGATTAAGCTTTTAAAAGGAACACAGGGTATTGATTGCAGAGCGTTTTCCGGCATGGAGTCTTCCAAGGGAGTTAATTCTGTTTTTGTTTTGCCTAGAGGCACAAAGATTAAGATTACCGCTATAAATGAAGATGACAAAATTATTGATGCTGTAAATGTTTTAGATAAATAGTTTGATATTTTTTTATTTTTGTATTATTATCAGCTCGGGTTTTAAATTTTTTAATGCCTTTTAGTTGTGTAAGAATATGGAGATGGGGTAAATGGAACATTTTTTAATGTTAGTGCAATCTCATGCTGTTACAATTTCAGCATCGATACTTTTGATTGCATACGTATTTATTGCGACGGAAAAGATTCCGAAAGTTACAATAGCTCTTTTAGGTGCGGCTGTAACAATTCTATTAGGGCTTGTTAGTCAAACAAAAGCTCTTGACGGCGGTATAAATCCGCATTATTTTATTAATTTTGTTGATTTCAATGTAATCTTTTTGCTTGTGTCAATGATGATTATTGTTAGTATTGCTACCAGAAGCGGTATGTTTAACTGGATTGCGAACGAACTATTGAGGTTAACAAAAGGACATCCGAAAATGGTATTGTTCACTTTAGGTTTGTTTACTGCTGTAACATCAGCTTTTTTGGATAATGTTACTACTGTTATATTAATTATGCCTGTAACATTTTTTATAGCTAAACAG
Organism: Candidatus Gastranaerophilaceae bacterium; assembly: GCA_046955055.1. Classification (GTDB taxonomy): domain Bacteria; phylum Cyanobacteriota; class Vampirovibrionia; order Gastranaerophilales; family Gastranaerophilaceae; genus JBKUMA01. The sequence goes on along the minus strand of JBKUMA010000255.1, from coordinate 1,078 downwards.
CTTGATATCAATCCTATTCCGTTTTTGATTACAGAAATCTTTGCTTCAAATATCGGAGGAACAGCTACTCTCATAGGTGATCCGCCAAACATTATTATAGGAAGTGCAGCTGGACTTTCATTTATGGATTTTGTAATGGAATTAACTCCTGTTATTGCTGTTATATTCCTTGTGATAGTTGCATTAATGACGTTTATTTTCAGAAAATCACTTGTAACAACTCCAGAAAAAATGGCAGCAGTTGCAGATTTGGATAACTCAAAAACAATTACTGATTTTCCTTTAATGATAAGAAGTGCAATCATTCTAATTTTAGTTATTCTTGGTTTTGTTACTCACGATATTACGCATATTGAAACTTGTGTATCTGCAATGTTAGGTGCAAGTATTTTGTTATTATTCGAAAAACCAAAAGATATTTTATGCGATGTTGAGTGGAATACAATATTCTTCTTTATTGGTTTGTTCATTATTATCGGTGGTTTGGAAGCTTCAGGGGGTATAGCATTGATGGCAAAGTGGATTCTTGATGTAACTCAAGGGTCTCAAGAGGCTACAGCAATGATAATACTTTGGGCTTCAGGATTTATCTCAGGTATTATAGATAATATTCCGTATACTGCTACAATGACACCTATGCTGCTTGCTATTCAAAAAACAATGGGGGCCGAATACACATATCCTTTATGGTGGTGTTTGTCATTGGGTGCTTGCCTTGGTGGCAACATGACAATTATCGGTGCGGCTGCAAATGTTATTGTCTCTGAAAGTGCGGCACATAAAGGACATCCTATATCATTTATGAAATTCTTAAAATACGGATTTATTACAATGCTTATTTCGCTTGTGATAAGTTCAATATATATATACATAAGATTTTTACATTAGTTAAAAGAGCCTCATATGAGGCTCTTTTGTTATCTTGATATTTGTTAAAAAATAGTTTATAATGGTTTAGAAAATGTTTATAATAACATCATTAAAAGTGATATCGTTTTTTCAACACGCTTCCGCTAAATGCTTTCGCTATGGTTTCAAAAACAATATTACTTTTAAATGTAAAAGGAGCAAAGATTAT
>JBKUMA010000254.1:0-2623 GCA_046955055.1 Candidatus Gastranaerophilaceae bacterium | reverse complement strand
TTTTTTCCACAATACCATAGACGTAAAGAATGAAGCTAATCCGACAAATTCCATAGCCTTTGTTTTAGGAGTCTGTTTCTGACTGAAAAGATATGCAGCAATAGCAAGACCACCGAGTTTCATGCCTACATCGTTTAATTTGCCTAATTCGTGGTCGTTTGCTTCGCCTTTTACAGCATGCTTCAATGATTTGACATCATAAGCAAAAGTTTTGACCATGTTTATAGGAGCGTAAAAAATATTATTTTTAACAAGGCGTCCTTTTCCGGGAAGTGGTTTTATAAATGTTCTGTTATCAAGTTCGTTTTTAATACTAAATTCAGGCATAGGCTTTTTCGGAGCTTCTTTTGTCTGAATAGAATTCCCGTTTTGTGTCAGTATGTAGTTTTGAATTAAGTTAGTTTTCATATTAGTTTATCACGTACTTTTCATCTTTTTTAATAATATCTGACGCGTCAAGTTTGGACGGTTTTTGAGAACTTGACATTACATTTACAACACCGAGTATTGAGGAAGTCAATGCTGTATATAATAATATTTTGCCGCCGTGTTTGAATTTTTGACCTTCACCTGTATAAAGGTGTTCTGCACTTTTTCCTAAATTTCTAAAGAAAGATTTTGTGCTTGTTTTAAATTCTTTGCCTTTCCAGAATTTAAGAGTTGCTACATTAAAGAAGTTTTCCCAAGGTTTTTGGAACGCAAGCCCTACACCAAGTGCTGCCCATAAATATGATGATATATTTTTAGCAACATTAGATTTAACAATAATTTCTTTTATACGAGGTTTAACTTCCTGGTCAGAATCTTTTAAGTTGTTACCCATGCCAAGTTTTTTGGCAACTTTGTCATAGTAATAGTTTCTTTTTTGTCCTCTTGCTTCATCCCCGTAAAGTAAATCCCAACGTGGAAATTCAACACTTTCAAAAACTTTATGATATTCAATACTTGTGATATCTGTATCATTTATATCATCAGGAAGTTCGTAATTAACTTTTGCGTATGGAAGTTCCGGGTCAACCCCTGTCATTATTTTTACAGGAGTGTTTATCAATGTTTTAGAAGCTTGTTTAGCAAGTCCGTAGAAGATAACACCAAGTGCCATTTTCTTGCCTAAAGGACCTGCTTTTGAGCGTGCAAAAGGTGCAAAGTGTTTGTTTGCGGAATTAAACACAGCCATTAGCATTGCACTACCTGTCAGGTATGGCACCATGCCCATTGTCAAAAACTCGTAAAAGTTAGCGTTTTTATTGCCTTTTAAGCCTTTTGCAGGATAAAGAGTTATTGCGTTTGAAAATTTGTCTATACCGATACGCGTGCGTGTGACAATATTATTTTTTAGAATAGTATCGTGTGTATATTCTAAATTATTGTCATTTTCTTTACCGTTTGCAGAAAATGGTATGTTATTTTTGATATTGTTAATCGGTAAAATCATCTTTACTCCACACACATTGATGTAGTTATATAACCCCTGAATATTATTTTTTGTCAGTATATCTTAACTATGTTTACATTTTTTTACATAGATTTTTAGCCGTAGATTGTAAAGAATACTGCAGTTAAAATCCCCATGATAATACAGTAATATCCGAAAATAGACAGTGAGAATTTAGATATGAATTTCATAAAATATTTAATACATATATAACCTGTTATTGCTGATACAACTGTTCCTGCAGCAATTGCTTCCCAGTTGTACTGTAATGCTTCATGCAAATCTATTTTTACTAAAGGATATACCATTGATGCTCCGAGAATGATAGGTATGCTTAACAGAAAAGAGTATCTTGCTGCAGTAATTCTATCTAAACCGAAAAACAAACCTGTTGCAATTGTCCAGCCGGAGCGTGAAAAACCGGGCAATGCGGCTAAACCTTGTGCAAGTCCGATAAATATAGAGGTTTTTAAATCAACGTTTTCTTTTTTTGCTTTAAAGTTTTTAGACATATACTCACTTGCAAGCAGCACAAAACCTGTAATAAATAATAATATTCCTACAATAGCAGGAGAGTATACAAGTTTTTCAGCAACTTCATTGATAGGAAGTGCAAGTGCTACAGTGATTACTGTACCAAGCATTATAAAAAGACCGAGTTTTGCCTCTTTATCAGACCAATCTTTTGTTTTGAACGCGTTGTACATTGCTTTCAAAATGTTCATAATGTCTTTTCTGAAAAATATTAATACAGCAACAAGTGTTCCTAAGTGCACCATTATATCGAAAAATACTTCTTCATTTGATTGTTGAACTATTTCAATACCTTTAAAAACTTTGTAAAAATTTGATGTAAATACAAGGTGTGCAGAGCTTGAAATTGGCAGAAATTCACTTAACCCTTGTACTATCCCCATTAATACAGCCTGTATAAAATTCATTTTTTATGTCTCCCTATAAATAACTATTCTTCTTCGAAATAACTGCAGCAAGATGTTTGAGTTTCCCAAACTGAGATTTTGCTCAACTGAACTACATTTTCTTTTAACTTAGTGTAAATAAAATAAGCAATCATTTCGCTTGAAGGGCTTTCACCTTTAAACTCAGGAAGTTCATTTATATCTTTATGATCAAGCAAGTCTAATACTTTATTCAATTCTTTTTTTAGAACTTTATAATCTATAAGAA
>JBKUMA010000253.1:0-2638 GCA_046955055.1 Candidatus Gastranaerophilaceae bacterium | reverse complement strand
GAAAGGTAAATTATGGTATCAATATCTAAAATTGCTGTTAGTATCACAGAACCAATGAAAGAATCTATTAAACCTATAAGAAGATTATCTGTTAAAGGGTTTCAACAAAGAGGAGCTATAGAAAGAGAAGTTGATACAAGATCTGTAAAAGAACTTGTTAATACAATTAAGGCCTGGGCAAATGAAGATGACGTTGTCAAAGAATTTTTACCGAAGTTGACTGAAATTGATTCTAAACATTACGGAGTGGTCGCTGATACTATTGAACTTGCACATGATACCTCCTTTATACCATCAAAATTGAAAAGGTCTTTAAATGATAAATTGGGAAATGGTCAGACCGCTTTGCAAATGCTGCTTAATAATTATGCAAAAACTTCTAAAACAAATCCAAATCTTTTCGAATTAACTTCAGAAGTTATTAATAATGTTGATAACACTTCAGCAAGATGTTTTTTGCATAACTTGCTCGAAACTGATGCTTTTCAACGCCCTGATTATTTTGAACATGTCGATAAAGTAAAACCTTTAGTAAAAACATTTGCTAATGACATTTTGGATGGTTTTCTTGATCCGGAATTTAAAAACCAAAAGTTGTTTAATAAGTTTATTGGGTATGTATCAAATCCAAACGCTGACCCTGAAAAAGTCCAATTAATAAATAAAGTATTCCCTGCAATTGAAAGTTTGCCATCTGATAACTTGGGGTTAGATGTTGGGCTTCTTGTTCAAAACAAAGTACCAGCAGCAAAAGTTACTGAAAATTTGAAAACAATGGCTGACGTAAGCGGTATGTTTGCAGAAAATAACAAAGTTTTTGATGCGGTACAGTATCTGCTTAATAATACTAATCTATATTAGCGGTAGTTAATGCAACAGGAATAACAAAATAGAATGTTGACCCTTTTTCCGGTTCGCTGTCGCACCATATTGCCCCGTTATGAGCATCAAGAAGTTGCTTAGCTATCGGAAGTCCAAGTCCTGAACCGCCTACTTTACGTGATAGTGAGTTTTCTATCTGTGCGAATTTGTCAAATGCATGCAAAAGGTCTTTTTCTGCAATTCCAATACCTTCATCAATTACGCTCACCATAATGTAATCACCTTCAAGTTTACGTATTTCGTCTTTAAAACTGTCATTAATTTTTATATCTTTAGCATTAACAACATTAGATTTAATTGTTATGTTTCTGCCTTCCGGTGTAAATTTAATGGCATTAGATACAAGGTTTGTAAGGACCTGTTCAAGCCTTTGAGAATCAGCATTTATTGAAGGCAATCCTTCTGTTTCTTCAGTTATAAGATTTAATTTTTTAGATTTTGCAAGTTCAGTTAAGGTTGATTTTACATAATCTATTACAGAATGTATTGAAATCTCTTTGAAATTGAAATCCATCTTCCCTGCTTCAATTTTAGATAAATCAAGAAGATCATTGATAATTCCTGACAATCTTTGTACATTTCTTCTAGCCATTGATATAAATTTATCTGCAGAAGGTGTGACTTCTCCGCATCTGCCGCTTAATAAAATATCAAGTGAATTTTTTATTGAAGTTAAAGGTGTTCTTAATTCATGTGATACGATTGATATAAATTCAGATTTTAATCGTTCAAGTTTTTCCAGTTTAAGGTTTGTTTCTTTTATTTCTTGATACAAAGTGGCACTTTTTAACGGTAGAGTTACCTGTTGAGCGATTGTTTGAAAACATGTAGCATCTTCTGATGAAAAAGGAGTTTCTTTGAATATTTCAATACATCCGAAAAAGTTTTCGCCTAAACTTATAGGTGCAAACATATTGTCATACTGAAAAAGTGTGAAGGTAAATCTGTTTGCAGGATATTTAATATTTTTAATTATTTTTAAGTCTTCAGCCTTAATATCATACGGGAGTTTTTTGCCGTCAAAAACAGATTTGTAATTTAACAGGGTTCTTAATTTGATTGCTTCTAAAAGTTCTTCAGATATTTCATACAGAGAATTTAAAATTAATACGGGTTTATCCTCTGTACAAAATGATAAAGTACAGGTCAAAGAGAAACTTAAAGCTTTGTCCATACCTTCAACCATAAAATTAAGAAGTTTGGTTTTATCAAGTGTGCCGGCAAACTGTGAACTTGTACTGTATAAAGCATTTAGGCGGTATAAACTGTCAGCCAGATCTTTATTTGTGTCAGACAACATTTCAAGAGAATTCTTCATTCTTAAATTAATGTTGATTGTAGAAAGAATTAATCCTGAGGACATGTCATCAGTAATAAATGCATTCGCAAATTTTAACAAATCTTTTTCAATATTATCATTTGATGTTAAAAGAATAATTATAATATTTTCAGAAATTGTTTTAATCTTTTTATTCAGCGTTTTTAAATTGATGTTTTTGGCTAAAGTGTCAAGAATAACAATATCAGGAGTATCAACTGTTACTAAATCCGTAATATGAGTTTCGTCAATAAGCGAAGAAAATTCATACGTGTTTTTAGCAAAAATATCACGCATTTCTTTAATTTTATTATCTCTGTCAGACACAAATAAAATCTTAATCATACTACTTATATGGTATCAAGAAATATGAATTAAGCAAAAAAGTTAATTTTAATAAAATATGTTAAATTTTGTAACAAGGAAGGATGAGTGTTT
>JBKUMA010000252.1:0-2663 GCA_046955055.1 Candidatus Gastranaerophilaceae bacterium | reverse complement strand
ATTATCATCAGGAGATTTATATGCAATGGTATTTGCACCGTCAATAGCTGCAAAAGAAAATTTGTACACAAAAGGCTCAGATGCATATGCCCAAAACCCGCTTGATTTAGACAATGACGGAGTTATCACAAAAACAGATTTGGCTAATCACCTTAAAAGAAAACAAGTAAACTTAGTTGCTTAATTTAAAATTTCTTCCATAAATTTATATTACAATTCGAAATATTTCATTGATGTTGTAAAATGTTTTATGTATCGTCATGAAATATACACTAGATTTGTGGAAGGGAAAAAATGGATAAGGGATATATTGAAAACGGTTTTATCGTTGACGTCTCTAACGCACGTAAAACATCTGAAATTATTTATGAATTAAGTACTATTTTGGACTTACCCGATGCACAAAGTAAAAAAGTCTGCATAAAACTTGGTGATATAGATTTAACAAATGCACAGCTTACAAGTATAAAGGCTCTTGTAGAATCAATGAATTCAGAAATTGAATTTATAAGCACAGATTCACAAACTACTGTTAAAGCTGCAGAAGAACTGGGAATATCAATTTCAAAACTGGAAAATAATGTTCCTATGCCGGAATTTAATCTTGAAGAAACAAAACAAGATAAAGTTAATGCAGAACTTGAAAAAGCTTTGGATAAAATTTTTGGTGATGAAGGAAATGAAATTAAAACCTTCGCTCAAGAAAAAGATTTAAAAGAATTGAAAAAAGATGCAGAAAGCAACGAAGAAGCTGCACAAACAGAAATTCCTGAGTATACTGATGCTCCTGAAAAAGAAGAAGAAATAGCTGCAGAAGTTTCAGAAACTTCTGATGACACAAACGAAGAAATAAAAGAAGAAGTCAAAGAAACTGAAAATATAGATTTTAAAGAACTGGAAGATTTTAATGAAAAACTAGAAAATGCAAATAATATTGAAAACATTGAAAATATAGAAACGGAAGAAATTGATATTAAAGAACACTTAAAAGAAACAGAAAAACTTCCTACTTTATATATTCAAAGAACATTGCGTTCCGGTCAAAGTATTACCTCAGAAGGAAACATTGTTATAATCGGCGATGTAAATCCTGGTTCTGAAATTATTGCAAAAGGCGATATTACAGTATGGGGCATACTTGGCGGTATAGCACATGCAGGACGCGATGGCAACAAATACGCAAGAATACGTGCATTAAAAATGAATGCAATACAATTAAGAATAGCTGACACATTTGCAAGACGTCCGGATAATATTAATATTCCGTACATTCAAAAAACAGATACTTTTATGCCGGAAGAAGCAATTGTGAGAAACAAACAAATATACATACATAAAATCCACGAAGTATAAAAAGAACAATGTTAACATATCCACAGAAAATATTAACTACATTAAATAATATAAACCATATAATAAATATAAAAGGAGAAACAATGAGCGGTAGAGTTATCGTAATTACATCCGGTAAGGGCGGGGTAGGAAAAACAACTACCAATGCCAACATAGGCACAGCTCTCGCTAGAGCCGGAAAAAAAGTTGTAATGATAGATACAGACCTTGGTTTAAGAAACCTTGACCTATTGTTAGGACTTGAAAACAGAATTGTGTACACAATAGTTGATGTTGTAGAAGAACGCTGTAAACTAAAACAGGCACTTGTCAAAGATAAAAAGAACCCTAACCTGTGTCTTCTTGCCGCAGCACAAACACGCGATAAAACTGCTGTAACAGAAGAACAATTAAAAGATATTTGTGAAAAACTTAAAAAAGATTTTGACTTTATTCTTGTAGACTGTCCGGCCGGTATCGAGCAAGGTTTCCAAAACGCTGTTGCCGGAGCTTCCGAAGCTATTGTTGTTACTACTCCTGAAATGTCTGCAGTACGTGATGCCGACAGAATTATTGGTCTTTTGGAAGCAAAAGAAGAAATTAAATCTTATAAGTTATTGTTAAACAGAGTTCGTCCAAACCTTGTAAAAACAAATGACATGATGAGTGTAGACGATGTAGTAGAAATACTTTCAGCAGATTTAATCGGTATAATTCCGGAAGATACAGGAATTATTACTTCTACTAACAAAGGCGAACCTATTGTAAATGATGAAAAATCACTTGCCGGTAAAGCTTACAGCAATGTTGCAAGAAGAATTATTGGCGAAGATGTTCCTTTCTTGAACCTTGAAGAAGATACAAGCATTTTAGGCAAAATGAAAAAGTTCTTTTCAGGTTTAATGGGTAAGGAGAAATAAGATGAACGAAATTTTTACTAATTTATATAACAAAGTTATAGGTTTCTTCCGCCAGACAGAAAAGGAAGAAGAATCTGCAAAAGATGTTGCTTGTAATCGTTTAAGAGTTGTTTTAATGCAAGACAGAACAAATCTTACTCCGGAACTTATGGAACGTATGAGAAAAGAACTTGTAGAACTGCTTTCCAAATACGTTGAAATGGATAAAGAAGCACTTGAACTTAACCTTGAACAAGATGGTGATCAGGTTGCATTAATGTTGTCGATACCTGTTATAAGAGCTAAAGATGAAGATGAAATAGCTGCTTTAGATAAGGCTGAAACATCTGAAGAAGAAACTGAAGAAAACTCTGAAGAAGAGAAGGAAGAAGTTATACAGGAAGAAGATGAAAACGTTTCTGAAGATGAAAC
>JBKUMA010000251.1:0-2679 GCA_046955055.1 Candidatus Gastranaerophilaceae bacterium | reverse complement strand
TTCTACAATAGACGGATCCGGCAAAGTGCTGACAAATTGCTGTGCATTTTCAATTTCATCGCTTAATGCAAGCCATTTGAATGACTTGATAAGTGATAAAGGTTTTTCTACATTACCTTTTAACACAACTTGAAATTTAGTTGTACTCAACATATTAAATTTCTGGTCAAAGTCTGGAATTGCATTCATTTCGGCTTCTGAAATCTGTTCACAGAAGAATTGGAAAGCCTGTGCAGCCATTACATTTAATCCCGGTGTAACTTTTACAAGGTTAACAGGATTTACTGCTGCAATAGGTCCAAGCATATTAGAAAGCTGCGAACCAAGTTTACCTCTAAGTTTCATATCCGCTTCATTTGTTAACAAATTCATATCACCGGCTATATGAAGACACATAACGTCACCGCTTGTAGTTATTGGATTTATATTTACAATGCCGTCATTAAACTCTAAATGCCCAATCATCTGGTTAAAATGAGATGTTTGAATACTTGTTAAGTTATTAATTACACCACCGATTGTAGTTTTAAAGAATTCTGATTCTCTAATATTTTCGGCTAAAATAAGATTTTCTATTTTTCCGAAAGGTCCGAGTTGTCCATCATCAATAATGAAATTAACATCGCCTTTCAAACTTTTCATTTGTGCCGCCTGATTAGACGCTGCACCGTCTAAGGAAATATCTGTATCAAAGCTCAAAGTCCCTGATAACGCATCTTTCATATTTGCAAGAACAAGAAGTGATTTTTCTACATCAAAATTATTACCTCTCAATCTTGCTCTAACATTTGTATTTAAAAGATTTACAAGTACATTACCTCTTACGCTTCCTCCAAGAACAGATGTATTCAAATTAGAAACTCTTAAATTATTATTTAATAAATGAATTCTGCCTGTAGTATTTAATGCTGTTATAGGTTCTGCAATAACTCTTTTCAAATCAAATCTTCCTGATCTTATGACAACAGGAATATCAGCACTTAAAGAATCTTTTGAAGATGCAGATGCAGGCGGTGCAAATTTCATTGCCGCATCACTAACCTTCATAACTCTTTCAAGATTAATAAGATTTGATAATATATCGAGATTTGAAATTTTAATTACATTTGAAGGATTTAAATCAACATTACCTGAAATTCTAAAATCAGAACCGTTTAATAATAATTGGCTCAGATTAAATCCTAAATTTTTACCTCTAAAGTTTATATCGGCATTATCAAGAGTAAGAAGTAAATCAGGAATTGATACATCAAAAATTTTGAAATCGCCTCGCATTAGAGGAGAAGAAGTCTTACCAAATACAAGAAGGTTTCCGTCAGTTTTAAAAGATGAATTTTTGAATGCACATAATCTACCATTCAACTGTTTAGGAATAGAAATTTTAAGCAAGTTAATAAAAGGTTCAGGTTTATCAAGGTTAACAAGAGTTCCTGATATCACCGCAACACCTTTTGTATTGGCCATATTGTTTTCTAAATCATCATTAAAATCAGGAAAAGCTTTAATATATAAACCTGTATCTTTTATTTTTATGCGATTTTTCTTAAAATCAATTTTTGCCTGCAGTACTGAAGGCTTTCCATACATTGATTGAATATCTACAGGTGTAATATAATTTTGAGAATTTGCAAACAACTGACAAATTAAAGATTGTTTTTTATCATCACCTTTGAATGACATTTTAAAAGGTATTTTACCGCTGCTATTTACAAAAGGTGCAGCTTCTTTTCCCAATAATTGCTTTAAGTCGCTTGCAAATAATCCACCATCAGCCTTCACACTAATCACAGGATTTTTTGAATATTCACTGATTTCACCTGAGACGTTTACCAGCGAGGCACCGTTTAGTTTAATTCCAAACGGATTAATATTTATATTTTCCTCATCAATTTTTACTGTTAAATCTGGATTTGAAACAATAGATCCTGTTGATGGAATAATAAATCTCAAATCATTGTTTGTAATCAAACCTCTAACAGTTTTAAAATCACTGTTAAAGTTTGCTCTGAAAGCATTGTTATTTATATTAAAAGTGTTCTTTACGTCTGATAAAGAAAGATTGTTTATACCAAGATTTAATGCAGAATTAGCATTTTTCATTTCTCCAGAAACTCTTGCATTCAAAGATAAAAGACCGGAATTCAGAACATAATTTTTCTTTAAATCTGCAGGAGCAAATGCTCTGTACAAACCTGGCAAAGGCAATTTTTCAGTATAAAGCGAAATATCAACAACTGAATTTTCGTCAATTTTGCCTTGAGTTTTAACAATTGCACCGTTTATGTTTGCACTTGAATTTTTAACTTCGAATGTATTGTTTTCAAATATAAGATTTGAATTTATGTCTTTGAAAACCAGACTTATTTTCTTATACGAAACACTGCCGTCACGAACAATTATTGCACCTTTTGATTTTAATTTTTTGAAATCTGTTTTAATATCGGCATTAGCCATCAAATAGCCTTTACCTTTTAATTCCGCCATATCATTTTTAATATGCAGAGTATCCAAAACAGCTTTTGCAAGAATAATTACATCATTAAACATGATTCTTTGAGAAGCTATTTTTACATTCATAAAAGGCTTATGCCCGATACCCAAAACACCTTTAATATTAAAATTCTGGTCTTGTGCAATATAAATATTAGTATCAGTTTTAACAGAATCACCGTTGAAAAC
>JBKUMA010000250.1:0-2681 GCA_046955055.1 Candidatus Gastranaerophilaceae bacterium | reverse complement strand
ATAAATATATATAACTAATCATAATAATAAGCTGTCAATATTTGTAGAAAACTATCTGAAACTATTGGTATGATTGCTTTTTGTTTGTTAAAAACTTTGTAGAAAAAGTATTGATAAAAATAGAGGTTTTGTAGAAAACTTTTATTATCTATATTTATTGTAGAAAACTCATGAGTTTTCTACCGAATTCTACATGGTTTTCTACAAAAGAAATATTGTATTGTTTTTTACTTGTATGAAGAATTGTAATGTAATAAAGGCGGCATATTGTCTTTGAAGGTTGACAAATTATTAATTTTGTGTTATAAAAAGTGTGGGGTAAATGTATATTTATAAGTCTTGTCATACGATGAGACTTTCTTTTTGTCTACAATGAAAATATTTTAATTGTAACGTTATGTTAAAATAGAAGTTTTTTGCTAAAGTTTTTTGTTTCAAAGACCGACATGCATTATACGGATATGAACGTATTAATTGGAGGTAAATATTTAAAATGAATTCAAAAACAGCTGAAACAAAAGCATTTGATTGCGTAGAGGCAAGTAATTTTATTCTTGAAGATGTAGTTAATTTAGAACTTGAAGAACCCCAAATTTTTGACATGTCATTAAATTCTACGGATTTACTTATTAAAGATGCTGCAAATCTTATTATTCTTGATGAAATGACAAATTTCTCAGATGAACTTTTAGAGATGATTGACAAGTGCATTGTACCTGAGTTTGTTGAAACAAAAGCTAAAGTTAAGGTTTCTTCTATTGATGAAAAACTTGCAAAAGTTCAAGAAGTATTAATGACTGATATTACAGCACCATTACATACTATGTTTGATGATTTTGCAAATTACATCACTAGAGCAATTGCGTAAACAATTTAGTAATTAATATGAAAAAAGAGGGATAATACCCTCTTTTTTTATGGAAAAACGGCTAGGTAAAAAATATTATTTTCTTTTGTAATATAATACATATATTTAAAGGGGATAATATGAACCGTATAATTGCTTTTATGATAGTCTTTACAGCTTTGGCGGGTTACTGGTATTACGAAGAAAATTTTGATAATTCTACTATTTGCGAGAGCTATAATCAGGAAACTTTGAGTAAGAAAATCCAGAAAAATTCTAACAAATCAGTTACATACGCCAACAAGTGGCGTAATTCATGCAATGCCGATTTGAAAAAACATCAGAATTTAAAAGACAAAACAGATACAGATTTGTATTGTCAAAAAATAGACAAAGCTGCTATTTCTACTCTTGCGTATGTTTCTGTTGTAAAAAAACAAGCAGACGGAAATAAAAAGGCAGAAGAAGCTTTAAATGATACAATTAAAAATATTTCACAATATCCTTACTGTATTCAGTATGACATATTTAACGATATGCTAAACAGATCTTTAAAAACAGTTAAGTAACTATGAAATAACAGTATTCAAATCATCTTCCAGTAAGCTTTTTTGGAATTGTTCGCATTCATCAATCATATCGATTAATGCTGTGTATTTTATGTTGTGTAAAACAGCTGCCAAATCTACGTTACTAATCATTTCAACAACATAATAATCAGATGTTTTTTCGATGATTTTAATTAAACCGATTTCTTCAAAAATTTCAAAAAGCAGTCTAAAAACATCATATGATTTTCCAAAATAACTTGATATTCTGCGTAATTCTATTTTGCCGTTATTATTATTGCAAGCAAATTTTAACATACCGTTAACAGTTTTCAAAAATTCTTTTTCTTCAAAGTATTTTATTTCGTAGTTCATCACATGAACAGAAAGAGAATTTGTTTCAGATAAAATTTTATCAAGAGTATTTCTGTCAGACGGATAATCAAAAAGCATTAACGAGTCGCAGGGTCTTAAATTATCACGTGAAATTACTCTTGAATAAAGAGCTTCATAGGGTCTTAATTTATCAAGAACAGGTTTACTCTCAGCAAAAACAAGAATGTTTTGTTTGGAATTTTTAACATAATCATTTACCTGAGAAAAGATATCAGTTTTTTTGCGGTGGTCGTAAATCTTAAGTTTATCAAGAGTCTGTTCTTCTTCTTTTAAATACTCTGAATGAATATCATCAATAATTAATTGTACGCTTGTGACACCGTTGTATTCATTAATTTGCGGGTGAAAAGCAATATCTAAAGTATCACCGTTTACCAGTGAAACATCGCCTTGCTGCCAGCGAATACAGTTAAATTCAGCAGTTCCTGCCTGACAGGTAAGGCGTAAATGGTCTTTATTTTCACCCATTAAACGTTTTTGCTTTATCTTTAAATTTTTCATTGAAAATATTGGACTAGGATTTGATGCACCGAACGGTTCAAGCTGAGAAATCTGGTTAACCAAATCAACATCTATTTCATTCGGGTTAAGTTCTAAGTCTATATTTATAAAAGGTTTAATTTCTTTTCCCTGAGTCATTTCTTTGATAGTTTTGTTTAAAGAAGCTTTTACTGTTTCAAAAGAAGTTTTCTCTGTAGAAAAAGCTAGACCAGCGGCCATTGTATGCCCGCCAAAGCCGTCTAAAAGTTCAGAATTAGTATTTATAACATCATAAAGATTAACACCCTCTACGCTGCGTGCTGAACATCTTACTTGTTTTGTTTCTTCGGAATATGTCATCAAGAACGTAGGTTTGTAATATTTTTCAACAAGTTTGGAAGCAACAATAC
>JBKUMA010000249.1:0-2682 GCA_046955055.1 Candidatus Gastranaerophilaceae bacterium | reverse complement strand
CTTTAATGTCTTTTTTGATTTTTTTCAAAAGAACTTTTTCTTCTTTTTCAAGTTCTTTTTCGTCTTTTTCTCCTTCTTTTTTGAAAGTTTGAGATTCTTGTTCGCCTTTTTTGGTTTCTTTTTTGATATTGTCTACAGATTTTTGACCTGATTTTGCTTCATTTTTAGCATTACCTTTATTAATTTCAGGTTCATCTTCTTTCTTTTTATTTTTAGATTTGCTGTTAGTAACTTTAGTTGAGTTAGTTTCACCTTCTGTAGGAGCAGCTTCTCCTGTAGCACCAGAAACAGTACCGTCAGCAGGTACTGATAGAGCAGATTGGAAGTTGCTTGAAGATGTTTCTAATTTGTTTTCTTGTTTTAATGTATTTGAATCAAGTTCTTCTGCTTGATTTTTTGTGTCATCAGTGCCACTTTGTATTTCTTGTTTATTAACAGCTTGAGAAGTATCAGCATTAAGAGCTTCTTGTTTTTGAGGCTCTGCTGTTGAAAGCGGTTTAGAAATATCAAGGATTGTAGCAATTTCATTTAAGCTTATTTGGGTGTCGTTAGCGTGATTTTCTGTATTGCCGCCTACAGAAACAGCTTCGCTCGCCAATTTTTTACCTTTAGCCATAGCAATGAAAGCACCTAAAGGTCCGTATTGGCGTGATACAATTTTTCTTGTTTGTTTGAAATTTGCTTTTGAAGTGCTGTCTTTCAATTCATTACCGACATTTTTTGTATCAATACCGATTTGTTCACCTTTTTGAGTCAAGGCATCGATTTCACGCAAAGATTTTGTAATTTCGTCAAGTTCGCTTTTAACGTTTTTACCTAATTGTTCATTTTCTTGATTTTCTGAATCAAAATGTTTTCTGAGTTCTTCAAACCTTCTTTGTTCAAAAGGAGTTAATTCTTTACCGTTATCAGCTTTCTTCTTTAACTCTTTCCATTCTTTTGCTGCATCTAATAATTTTGCTAATGCATCTTTTTGTCTGTTCAAGAATTTGTCTTTTAAAGTTTGTGTTTCATTAGCAGTAGGTGTTAAATCTTTTATTTTTTGGTTAATTTGCTCTTCTTTTTCTTCACACTTATCGATTTGTGCAGCAGCTTTACCAACAAGTTCAAAGAAAGAAGCTTTTTTAGTAGCAGTATCATCTTCTTGTTGGGTTTGATTTTGATCTTCTAAAGCTTGTTGTTGTTCAGCTTCATTCATTTCAATTTCATATGTAGTAGCATCTTCTTCTTGTAAAGAGTGAGCGATTTCTAATATTTCTTTAGGAATTAATACACCGTTGTCTTCCATTTGAAGAATTTCTTCATAGGAATATTGTGACCATTGAGGATCAAGAACTAAACCGGCTTGTTTTGCATAAGCTTCAAGTGTATATTTTCTGATAATGCTTGTTTTTTGCAATTGTTTAAGTTGGTCATCATCAAGGTTTTTATAATTTAGCGGAGAGTATTCAGGAACATTACCTTCTGCATCAGCAAGGTATTCTTTTCTTAATTCTGAAAATTTTTTGAATTCTATCGTCACTTTTTATAATCCTTAGTTTAATAATGACAAGACATACATGTCCCTATAAACTATATCGGACGTTGAAAACCAAAACTTTAACCATAAAAAGCGAAATGAATAATAAAATAGCTTAAAAGCTGTGTCGTTAGTGGCTTTACACTAATATAACACAGCTTTACAATGCTTAATATAATTATGTTGTAAATTTAGACTCTATAAATGTTTTTCAATATTAGAAATAATTGTAGATTTAGGCATTAAACCTACCAGTCTTTCTAAAGCTTTTCCGTTTTTGAAAACCAACAAGCTTGGTAAACCGCTTATAGCATAATTTTGTGCAGTTTTTAAGTTTTCGTCTGTATTTACTTTAACAAATTTTACTTTACCTTCAAATTCTGATGCAACTTCATCTAAAATTGGTCCCAATTTTCTGCAAGGTCCGCACCATGGAGCCCAAAAATCAACTACTACAGGCTGCTCTGAATTTAAAACTTCACTCTCGAAATTTTCGTCTTTAATATCAACTGCGTTTGACATATTTTCTCCTTAAACTTTTTTAACGATTTTATTTTAGCATAGAAAAATTTTTTGTGCTATCATCTAATTAGAACTCTATAGGATAAGATAATGGCTAGGAAAAAAGTAATAGAAATTGTTTTAGATACAGAAACTACGGGATTGGATTACACTAAAGAAAAAATGGTTGAATTCGCTGCTGTTAGATTGGAAAACGGCAAGATTAAAGACGAATTTCAAACTCTTATCAACCCTGAACAACATATAAGAAAATCTAGTATAGCAATTCACGGGATTACCAAGGAAATGGTTGAAGATGCTCCGACAGAAAGTGAAGCTATGCCGAAAATTTTAGAATTTATCGGGGATTATCCGATTGTTGCTCATAACTGTATCTTTGATTATACGTTTTTGAACGAAGCTTCTTTAAGAACTTGCGGCAAGGAACTTAGCAACCCGAGAATAGATTCTCAGCAAATGTTTAAAGAAGTATATCCGGATTTATTTTCGCATGGACTTGATGCTTTGACACAAAAATTTTGTGTGGAACTTAAAAACCATCACCGTGCTATGGCTGATACAATGGGACTTGCTCTTTGCTATCCTAAATTGAAAAAACTTTACCTTCAAAAATATGATTGGGAAGTTAAACAGCTTGATAA
>JBKUMA010000248.1:0-2689 GCA_046955055.1 Candidatus Gastranaerophilaceae bacterium | reverse complement strand
GCCTTTTTCTTTAAAGAATTTTTGGCATAATCTATTGCCTGATATTCAGAGAAAAACACTCTATTTTCACCTATTTGAGAAATAATTTCGTGTGCTTTTAATTGATTATAAATAGCATTATTTTTTATAACCAAAAGAATCTTAATATGCTGTGCTTTTAATCTTACAACAATATCTTCCAGTGCAAAAACAGCAGAAATATCAAGGGTATCTTCACTGTCATAAGTCAAAATTAAATATTTTGTACCGAGCATTTCATCAAATTTTGAAATTAATTGTGTTGCAGAACCAAAGAAAAACGCTCCGTCAATATGGGCTATACGAATTTTATGACGGTAATCCTTTTCAACAATCTTTTCTATTTTTGCTATATCTTTATCATACACAGACTTTTGAACAATTTTAGCCTTATCTGCAACTCTTTTGGCATAAAGAAGGGACGCCAGAGTAATCCCTGCACCCACAGCAAAAATAAGGTTATAAAACACAGTTAAGAAAAATACAGTAAACAATACGTATAAATCATCTTTCGGTGCAAATTTAATAACCTTTAAAAGTTTAGTATCAATTATGTCATAACCAATTTTTATTAAAATACCTGCAAGAACTGCAAAAGGGATTTCTGCTACAAAACCTGAAAATTTCAATAATAGGATTAAAAGAATAGCAGGAGTAACTATAGATGCGAACTTAGTTGTTGCACCGGCATTAATAGCCGCAACACTTCTCATAGTAGCTGCCGTTCCGCACAATGAGCCTGTAAGACCGCAAAATAGATTTCCAAGACCTTGAGAAGCCAAAAGCAATTTAGGATTATGCCTTGACTTTGTTAATGCATCAGAAACCAATCCTGTTAACATACTTTCTGATGACAATACAATTGCAACGGTTAATGCCATCGGAAGATATTTTAGCAAATCATGAGCATCAGTTCCGTGAAAAACAATAGAAGGGAGTGAAAAAGATACACTTGAAATTCTATCCACAGGAAGGTTTAATTTTATTGAAATTAAAGTTCCGATAATTAGAGCAATAATTTGAGATGGAATAACTTTATTAAATCTTTTCGGAGTGAAGAAAACAATAATTAAAGTTATTAATCCGAGCATTAAAGCATCCTGATGTACGGAACCTAAATTATGAATAAATGTTTGAATACTAAGAATTGAAGAAGAATACGCTTTGTGTCCTATCAAAGGATTAAGCTGCATAAGAATAATTACAAATCCAACACCGTTCATAAAGCCGGAAATTACAGGATAAGGAACGTATTTTACAATGTCAGGCAAAGAAGTTAAAGAAGCAGCTATTTGAAAAACTGCAGCCATTAATATAATTGTATATGCCGCATTTAAATCATGATTAATAGCAATCATAACACTTGCCAGAACTATCGCAACAGGTCCTGTAGCTCCTGATATTAAAGGGGTCTTAGGTCCAGCAATCCCAGCGACAAAGCATAAAATAATTGCACCCCAAATACCTGCACTGGCTCCAAATCCGGTTGCGACCCCAAATGCAAGAGCTTGAGGCAGAGTTACTATGGCAGCATTTAGACCGCCTAATACATCCCCTGAGAAAACTTTTAATTTATTTTTAATTTCCATAGAAACATTTTAACAGAAAATTACTGAATTAATATATCTTTTTTTGTCTTATCTTTAAATAAAACAAAAGCTGCTGAAATAAACACTAAAGAACCCACAGCCACTTGAAGCGGATACAATTTCAAATCAGTAACATCCAATATCATTGGCAGCAACAATATTGCACCTGCAGGCGGAAATAATATATTTAGTCTTTCGAAAGCTGCAAACAAAAGTACACAAGCTACAACAGCAGAAAATGTTAACGGCATATGTAAATATAAATTCAATACTTCTCTTAACACCGTACCTAATACGCCGGCAAGAACAAGTACAAGAAATATACGATAAGGACGCTTTCTTAACGGACTTTTCACATTTGCAAACTCTGCAAAAGCAACAATTAGAGGTGGTGCAATAAAAAACAAATTTTGACTTTTAAACGGCAACAAAGAAATAATAGCCAGAGCTATAAAAAGCTTTGTCCACTTGGTTAACTCAATCTTGTAATTATATTCACAAGGTATATATTTATTTTTAGGTCTTCTACGTCTTTTTTCCAAAATCCATTGAAGAAAAATTATCATTAATGACATAATACAGACAGAAATAGGGTAAACCCATGAACTAATATTCATATAAACCGGCAATATGCATGCAGAAATAATTGGCAGAAGCGTCGTTTTTGTCAATGTCAAGGCCACACCCGTAAATGCAAAACACATAAGAACTTTAGCAATTAACGGCATATGAATATACTTAACAACAATAACACCGACAGCAGATGATAACGACATTAGAAAAAAAAGTTTTCTTTTGTTAATCTTCCATGGCTGTTTTTCTGCTACCCAGGCTCCAATTGTCAAAGCAACAATTTCAGGAAAAATAATTTCTTTTTCACCGCTTAATTCAGCAATACCTACCATCATAAAAATCATAAGCAAAGCATAAATATATCGCTCAAATTTAATCCTTTTCAAAACAGCTGTATTCATAATCTTCAAATTATATTCCTAAAAAATAATTTTTCAATTCTTATGCTATAATAACACTATGAATTTGAAAGAGATTTATTCAAAAAAAGACATCCGCCATAATGGAAT
>JBKUMA010000247.1:0-2708 GCA_046955055.1 Candidatus Gastranaerophilaceae bacterium | reverse complement strand
CAATAGGTTTGGAAGATACAGTTATCGTTGAAACCGAAGACGCAATCCTTGCCTGCAAGAAAGACAAAACACAAGAAGTTAAACGTATCTATGAAACATTAAAACAACAAAATGATGACACTCATCTTGTTCACAAAACAGTTTTCCGTCCTTGGGGTTTTTATACTGTAATAGCACAGGGTAAAGGTTTTATAACAAAAATTATCCATGTTAATCAAGGACAAAAACTTTCAGTACAATCTCACAATCACAGAAGTGAACACTGGGTAGTACTTTCAGGAACAGCCTTAGTAAAACTTGATTCACAAGAACTAACACTAAATCCCGGACATAGCGTTGATATTCCTGTAAAAGCTATACACTCGCTTCAAAATCCTTTTGATGAAGATTTAGAAATCATAGAAGTGCAAAAAGGCGATATTTTGTTGGAAGACGATATTGTCCGTTACGAAGACATGTACGGAAGAGTTTAATTATTTATAACTTGACTTAATTCCAAATAATATCCTTCATTCAAAAGTTTAAAAAATACTTCTGATGTATTTGGAGCTATGGATTCTACCCATTCAGAATCAAGATAAATCCCTTCAACAAATCTTGCAAAAAGTTCTGTAGGCTTTTGATAATATTTTTTGTACTTATTTATTCGTGAAGAAATTCTTGCCTGCTTTTTCTGAAAAGACCTAAGTTTTATATAAGCAGCAAAAGCTCTCGGCATATCAGTAAAATCTTTTTCTATATTATCGATTGAGTAAAGTTTAGTCTTTCTTCTGAAAATTCCGCCCTCAATAAGTTTTACCCTGTCATACTTTAATAAATATTTTGCATTAGATTTTTTAATATATTTATCAAATTCTCTGAACTTTTTAGAACGCATAAACTTTGGATAGTCTGCTTTGATTATCTCTTCACAATCTTTTATACATTTTTTTACTCTGTCTTTATGCTCATAAAGCCTGACACATAATGAATTTTCATCAACAAAATTTGTAACCTTAATCAATTCATCAATAAATTCAAAATTTTCACTATTAAAAATCTTATCCAGAGTACCGCCGGTCTTAATCATATCAGGCTCTATTTTTGAGTGAATGTAATGTGCAAACTCATGGATAAGTGTTGGTGCAATTCTATACTCAGGAATATTTTTTGAAATATCAATCCTGTTTTTCAAAAAAAATCCTTGATGACCGCGTGCCTTAGTAGATGTATGAACCTCTATTCCTAAACTTTTAAAATACTTAATTAACTCTTTAGCTTCCATCATTTACGCGGCACCTGACAATTAGAAAATCTTATAAGGGTTCAAAATATTATTAGGATCAAATGTCTTTTTAATTTGACGCATGCAATCCAAAGCAACAGAGTTTATAACCTTATGAATATGGTCACGTTTTTCTAATCCTATTCCATGTTCTCCGGAGAGTATGCCGCCCAAACGAGCAGTCAAATCATAAATTTCAGCTTTTGCAAGCTTATAATTTTTATACTCTTTTTCATCTCTGTAATCAATAGGGATTTGGGGATGAACGCTGCCATCACCAACATGCCCTACAAGACAAGAAGTCAAATTATATTTTGCACAAATATCTTGAATACCTTTAACAAGTTCAGCCAAATTCTCTCTTGGAACAATAACATCATCGGTTGTAACATTAGGCTTAAGTTTTGCACATGCCCCCATTGAAGATCTTCGAGCCGTCCAAATTTTATTGTATTCTTCTTCATTATGCGAAGCCTGAATAGCTGAAGCTCCACAATTTTCAAGAATATCAATTATAACTTTTTCCTGATAATCCATAGCACTTTCAAAACCATCGATTTCAATAACCAACACAGCTTCTTTATCAGTCAAAAGTCCTGCAGGATAGAATTTTTCAACAGTAACAACTGCATTTTTATCCATAAAATCCAATGTAGCAGGGAATATTCTCTGTTCAATAATCGCATTTACAGCATTTACAGACTCCTTAACTGTATCAAAATAAGCCATAAAAACTTTTTTACATTCAGGCTTAGGAATAAGTTTTAAAGTAGCTTCAACAACAATACCTAATGTTCCCTCAGAACCAACAAAAAGACTGTTCAAATTATAACCTGTAGCATTTTTGATTGTACTGGAACCTGTTCTTAATATTTGACCGTCAGCAGTTACGACAAGCAAGTCAATAACATAATCCTTTGTTGAACCATATTTGAAAGTTTTGGCACCGCCTGATGATTGAGCAATACTTCCACCAATAGTAGAAACTGCCAGATTAGAAGGATCAGGAGGATAGAACAAACCTAATTCGTCAACTTTTTTCTGTAAGTCACCTACAATAACACCGGGCTGAACAGTTGCAGTCATATTTTCACGACTAATATCAATAATTTTATTCATTTTTGAGAAATTCAAAATTATGCCGCCATGCTCAACAACACATGCTCCAACAACATTTGTACCTGCACCTCTGCAAATTACCGGAATTTTATATTTATTAGCAAGCTTAACGACTTTTTGAACCTGTTCTATACTTTGCACAAAAACAACAGCATCCGGAAGATTTTTAATCTGCGGAATATTTGTCGCATCCTGAGCGTATACATATCTTTCCTCTAATGTTGTCAAAACATTTTCAGCGGGGATATATTTTTTTAAGTCTGATATTAATTTATTCTTCATCAACATATGATGCCAGCTTTTCTATATTTATACTAAGTCTGGA
>JBKUMA010000246.1:0-2744 GCA_046955055.1 Candidatus Gastranaerophilaceae bacterium | reverse complement strand
GGTATAATCGGAATAGTTGCCGCTTTAACAATGCCTGCATTAATAAATAATGCCAATGACAGAAAATATCGTGGTGCACGTCAAAAGGCTTTAGCAACTATTGGTGGTGCTATAAGAAACATAACCGTAACAGAAGGCATAGGTAATGCAGTAGACGCAGAAGATTTCGTAGAAAACCATTTACGCAAGCAAATTCAAATAGTAAAAACTTGTAAGAATAATGACTTACGCAGTTGCGGTATAGAAACGGATGCAAATGCAATAACCACATTGACCGAACCAAAGACAAGGCTAACAATGCCTACAAAGATTGGTGATTTAGCTAACGGATTATCAAGTGGACCTAAAACAGATGGAAATTCAACTAGCTATGGGTTAGTAATGTCTAATGGCTATAGTGTTAATCTGTTTTATAATCCAAATTGTTTGCCTGACAGTAACGATAATCATTGGGGACAAGACAGAGTTTGTGTTAATGCAATCTACGATATGAATGGTCTTGCCCGTCCAAATGAAATGGGCAAGGATATTGGTTTTGTAACTATAATCTATCCAGATGAAAAAGTAGTTGCATACGCACCGGAAGTTTATAAGCAAAATGCAACAGGTTCCACTTTTGATAGAGTCGCTGGAAATTGTTCAGCACAGGGCAAAGATTTATCAGTA
Organism: Candidatus Gastranaerophilaceae bacterium; assembly: GCA_046955055.1. Lineage (GTDB taxonomy): Bacteria > Cyanobacteriota > Vampirovibrionia > Gastranaerophilales > Gastranaerophilaceae > JBKUMA01. The sequence continues at coordinate 2,078 of JBKUMA010000246.1, read as the reverse complement.
CCAAATCGAGACGAATTAGTCTCTATGTATTATAATATGAATCTTCTTGGAGTTCCGGGAGGTCTCTATTGGTCATCCTCTGATGCAGCAGATGGTAAGGGCTGGCTTCAGTATTTTGCATCTGGCGGCCGTGACCGCTATGATAAGTCTTATGGTACAAATGTTAGATGTATCAGGCGATAAAACTTTTTATCGACCATGTGGCTAATATGCTATTGCATAATTTTAAAACATGGTATATAATCAAGTGATTAAGAGATAATCTTTATGATAGGTTTCTTAAATCAGATACTAAACTAGGAGAAAAACAATGTACCAAGACGAAAAACTTGTATGTGAAGATTGCGGAGCAGAATTTATCTTTACAGCGGGTGAACAGGAATTTTACGCAGAAAAAGGACTTGTTAACAAGCCAAAGAGATGTCCGAATTGCAGAAAAAATCGCAGACAGAACAACAGAAGACAAAGAAAAATGTATGATGCTGTTTGTTCAAAATGCGGAGCTCAAACTCAGGTTCCGTTTAAGCCGATTCCGGGCAAAGAAGTCTATTGCAAAGATTGTTTTACTAAAGAATAACAGTAAAATTGAATATAGAATATAGATAATTAAATAAAAGACTGCTAATCACTTTAGCAGTCTTTTTCTATTTTGTTTTAAACGCCTATGCAACTGTTTAAATATTCAATCGTACTGATTTTTTCGTCGTAAAGATATTTTATAAAATTCAGGTAAGATTTGTCGAAAGAAGTTATTATCAGATTTATTTCAAATCCGTCGGTGCAGAATGGTTCGTAATCATAAACTACATAACTGTTATATTTACTTTTCCATTCTTTTCGTTCAATACGGCTGTTGTTTTCTTCAACGATATCTTCGAGCCAGGAAAGAATATCTTTATTCACATTTTTCATTTCCAGACGATTGTATTTGTTGCAATCTTGACAATCATTTCCCATTAACATGTTAAAATACTCCACAAAAATGTTATATAGAAATTGTAAATGTAATTTCGTTCAAAATAATCCCCTTTTGGTATAGGTACCTACTAGAAAATATGCTAATCTTTTTGTGTGAAGAAAGTAATCACTTGTTAAAATTTGAAAAATCTATTATAATAATAAAATATATTTGAGGAGTGAAAGTATGAAAAAGTCATTAAATTCAAAGTTAATAAATTTTATGCAAAGTTCAAAACTACAGAGCTTAAATAAATTCATGCAACCTTGTCACAATGTGGAAACCGACTTCGTCGGGGGGGGGGCAGATTTTTAAGCTCCACTAAAGGTTTTGCAGGTCTTTTAAAATTAAAATCCATGTGTTATAATAGTGATATATTATATCACAATAATACTGGAGTTTTTTGTATGAATAATAAAAAATTTGCCTTTACATTGGCCGAAATGATGGTAGTAATGCTAATTATGAGTATCGTAATGGCAGCCTTTGCTCCTGTCATGACCACCCGTCAAAAGCGAGATATCTCAAGTCCTTGGCGATTTTCGGATAACCAGATGGATGCATATTTTGGTTTAGGGAGCGACCAGCGAGCTATGATAGGTCAGAAAAACCGACCAACAACGGGCACAGGCGACCCTGATAACAGATTAACCATCCAAACGTCCAGAGATACACAAAGCCATATTCTTTTTAAAGGCAGTGATGACAGTGTTCTAGGTTCATTAAGTTTAAAATCCGGTTATATAAGCTTAGGCAATATATCATCTGGTGGTGGAACAGATGTATACGGTGTTGCCATAGGTAAAAATCTCACCATCCCAACATCTGTTTCAGGCTCCGGTCAGGATTTTGTAGCCATAGGTAATGGTGCCCATTCTGTCGCAGGTACAGTAGCTATTGGAGATTTGGCTTTGGCACAGGCAAATGGTTCAATATCCATAGGTGAACGTTCAGGCATGACATCAACATCATCAAAATCAATAGCAATAGGTTCAGAAGTAGAGATTGATGGCGAGAATTCAATAGCATTGGGTGTTGATACTGGTGCAAATTATGAGTTAAGCGGCAACAATTCAATTCTTATAGGGAAGGGTGCAGTTAACGGAAATAATTCTATTGC
>JBKUMA010000245.1:0-2745 GCA_046955055.1 Candidatus Gastranaerophilaceae bacterium | reverse complement strand
CAGTTTATGTGCCAATCTTACGTTTTGTCCTTCACGTCCGATAGCAAGACTTAACTGATCATCCGGAACAACAACCATTGCTTCATGAGAATATTCATCATCAGCTAGAATATCAACAGACACAACTCGTGCAGGTGATAATGCGTTAACAATATATTCTACCGGATCTTCTGAATATCTTACGATATCAATTTTTTCATTTTTCAATTCGCCGACAATTGTTTGAATTCTTGATCCGCGAGGTCCTATACAAGCACCTACACTATCAACTTCCGGATCATTTGACCATACTGCAATCTTTGTTCTGTATCCTGCTTCACGCGAAATAGATTTAATTTCAACAATACCGTCTTCAATTTCTGGAACTTCAAGTTCAAAAAGTTCTCTGACAATTTCAGCATGAGCATGTGAAACAATAACTTGTGGCAATCTTGTTGTTTCTTTTACATTCAGAACAAAAACTCTGATTCTGTTACCAGGTTTGTAATATTCTCCTGGAATTTGTTCTTTTTGTGGCATAATCGCATCTGTTTTACCGATATTAACAATAACGTTGCGATTTTCAACTCTTTGTATAATACCAGTTGTTAAAGTACCTTTTTTGTCTATAAATTCTTGAAGAACAAGATTTCTTTCAGCTTCTCTAATTCTTTGAGTAATAACCTGTTTTGCAGATTGAGCTGCAATACGTCCGAATTGATCAGGTGTAACTTCAATCTTAACTTCATCACCTGCTTCAACATCTTCAACAATTTCTTTTGCATCATCAAGAGAAATTTGTTCATCTTCGTCTTCAACACTGCCGTTTTCTACAACTAACTTTGTTCTGAAAACGCCAATTTCACCTGATTGTTCATCTAAAATAGCTTCAATATTTGTAGCTTCTTTAATGTGCATATGTTTTTTGTAAGCTGCAACCATAGCATCACATAACGATGCAATTAATACGTCCTTGGAAATTCCTCTTTCTCTTTCCAATTCTTCGCAAGCTTCAAAAAGTGCTGTTCCAATCTTAATCATTTTTTATCCTTTCACTTTTATTAATCTATATATAGTTTTGCCGATTGAATGTTTTCTTTCGGGATTTGTAATTCCTGTCCGTCATCAAATCGGAAAAATTTTAGCCCTTCATTTTCATCATAATCAAGAATTTCACCCTTGAAAACCTTTTCTTCTTCACCTTCTAAAGGCTGTTTAAGTTTTATACTAATACGCCTGCCTTTAAAGATAAGAAACTCTTTTTCTGATTTAAACTTTCTTTCTAACCCCGGAGATGAAACTTCCAAATAATATTTTACAGGAATCAATTCATCCAGAAAATCAGAAAGACTTCTTGTCACCTTTTCGCAATCATCAAGAGTAACATCTTTTTCTGCGGAATAAAGATAAATCCTTAAAAACCATCTGTGATTTTCTTTTACAAACTCAATTTCGATTGGGATATACCCGTAACGCATGGCTGTATTTTCAATCAACGGTGTAATTTTTTCTAAGACTTCATGTCTGTTAATTTCCTGCTTCATGCAACACTACCTTCCTTATAATGATAAAAAAGAACGGGGAGTCCCGTTCTTTTTTCTGTGACAATACTGTCTATAAAAATATTATAATATAATAAATCGTTAATGTAAATACTTATGTTAAGAAGTTTATTGATTTTGTTCTTTTGCTTTTTTCAACGCTTCATTATACTCATCTTCAGTAACATTTTTTGCTCCTATCATATATAGAGTTTCTCCATCATAAGCACCTGTTCTGAAAGTTTTACCTCCGATATTTTCGCCTGGCTTGTTGTATAATTTTGTATAGTTTGACTTACGTTGAAGTTCTTTTTGCCTTGCTTGAAGTCCATCAAGTTTACCTGCATCTTTTTCATTTTTATTTAATGCTTTTTTATTTATCTTGCCATCGTCGTTATCAACTGAATCATTTCTATTGCCTATTTTACCTATAAGCTTTGAAACTTCTTCACCGGTTTTATTCAGTTCTTTTTCTTCTTCTTTTTCAAGTTTTGACAAACGTTCTTGTTGTGACTTAATTTCATTATCATACTTTTTAATATCACCATCTAATTGTTTCATATCTTTTTGGGCATCTTCGTATTTTTTAATGTCATTTTCTGCCATTCTCAAGTCATCTTCCATAACAGCTAATTCTTCTTCAGCCTTACCAAGTTGACTTTCTTTTTCTGAAACAGTCTTTTCTAATCTTTCGACTTGATTTTCAAGTTTGTTATAATTTTCAAGTGCTTGTTTTTGAGCTGTATCTGCATTTGAATATTCTTCTTCTGCTGCTGCCCTTTCGTCTTGAGCTTTACCCAATTCTTCTTCTGCTTTTGCCACATCTTGTTCAGCTTTTGCAACAGCTTGTTTTGCATTAGTATATGCTGGCTCCATAGGTCTGCCAGTATTAGGATCAATACTTGCAGCTGCTGCTGATAAATTGCTCTTAGCAGTAGCTAAACCAGTTTTTGCAGTTGCCAGGTTTGTTTTTGCAGTGTCTTCACCTGCTATTGCACCTCTAACTCTGTCACCTGCTTTACCTAATGCTTCTTTTGCATTTTCCAAAGTTTTCTTAGAAGTGTTTAACTGACTTTCTGATTCTTTAAAATCTTTTTCTAATTTTTCAACACTGCTTTTTTGTTCTTTAACTGCTTTTTTCTTATCATCAATGCCTTTTTCTGCTATATCAGCATTGTTTTTCAAAGTATCCATATTACTTTCAAGAGTACTTTTTCTAGACTCT
>JBKUMA010000244.1:0-2767 GCA_046955055.1 Candidatus Gastranaerophilaceae bacterium | reverse complement strand
TGTTAAGAGAGAAAATATTGACTTTCTTCTTGCTGTTGGAGGCGGTTCAACACTGGATGGTACTAAGTTTATTGCAGCTGCTTCTAAATATTACGGTGATAAAGATGCATATGATTATTTTATGGTAGAGCAAAACCCGGTAGATGATGCGGTTGCTCTTGCTGATGTAATTACTCTTCCTGCAACAGGTTCCGAAATGAATAATGGAGCTGTTATTTCAAGGAAATCAACATCAGAAAAGCTGCCTTTTCATTCAGATAAAGTCTTCCCACAGTTTTCTGTAATTGATCCGGAAGTTACTTTCAGTCTTCCTGTTAAGCAAACTCTAAACGGTATTGTAGATACTTTTGTTCATGTTATGGAGCAATACTGCACTTATGAAGTTAATTCGCCTCTGCAGGATTCGTGGGCTCTTGGTATATTGAGAACTTTAATTCAAGAAGCTCCTAAAGTGCTTGCAAATCCAAATGATTATGAGGCAAGAGCAAATATATTCTGGTGTGCAACAACAGGTTTAAATTACTGGATTTCACTTGGAGTCCCTCAGGATTGGGCTACCCACATGATAGGGCATGAATTAACTGCTTTTTACGGATTGGATCATGGACAGAGCCTTGCGATAATATTGCCAAGACTGTTGAAAAATCAGAAGGTGTCAAAGGCTAAAAAGCTTGCAAAACTTGCAAGAGAAGTCTTCTGTGTAAACGAAGTCGTTGATTTGAAAGCTGCTGACATTGCTATATGCGAAATTGAAAATTTCTTTAATTCCATAGGAATGAAAACAAAGCTTTCTGATTACGAAATAGATTCCAATGAAGCGGCTGAAAAAATTCAGAATAGATTTAGAGAACGTAATTCTGCTTTCGGCGAAAAAGGTAATATAACAGCCGATACAGCGTTTGAAATCGTCAGTGAATCTTAGATATAATTAAAAGGCGGTTATTACCGCCTTTTTTATTTGTGAGTTTTTAATACTTTTATTCTGTTTTGCGGTGAAGGGTGAGTTGATATGTAGTGAATAAATTGAGGTAGGTTTTCTTTCTTCTGTATTCTTGTAAAGAATTCTATTCCGCCATTATTTGTTCCATACATTGTAAGTATAATGTGGTTTGCATAGATGTCTGCATTTGTTTCTTGTTTTTGAGAATATTTTATATTGCTTATATTATTAATAGAGCCAGCAAGGCTTGAAAAGTGGGATGACTGTCCCATGTTTACAGCACTTAATATCATAGCTGCAAGTATTTGTCTGCTTACAAATTTTAAATGATCTCTGTGGACATAATGCCCTAATTCGTGTGCAAGGACAAAGGCTAATTCTTCATCATTATTAATTTCATTTAAAAGCCCTTCTGTAAAGTATATAGAACCGTCTGCAGTTACAAAAGCATTTATTTCTTTTGAAGGATGCACGTAAATATTAAAATTTGATTTTCCTTGTAAATTTTTATCGAGCTTTATTATACTTTTTTTAAGTCTGTTTATTCTGTTTATTTGCTTTTCATATTTTTCGTCAGGTCTATAATACGGATTAGAAGCAATAATTTTTTCCAGTTTTAATTGAGTTTGCACCGGCATACGGTCAATGTATATTTTGGAAACAATATCACTTGCAAAAAATATTGCAAATAAAATGGCAGTCACTAAACCAACAACAGTGAAAAATTCTTTTACATCAGAAGATTCACTCACATTACCGCCGTCTTCTATTAAGTCCAAATATTTTTGTTCTAAAGATTTATTTTTCATAGGTTATTGCTGTACCATATGCTATTGCTGCAACCTGAGGAAGATTATTTTGTGGGTCGTTAGGATTGTTTATCATTGTTGATTCAATTCTTGTATTAACAATAATATGTGCACCTAATGCTTTTTCTCTCATTCTTAGAATAGCTTCTCTTCTTGCTCTTTCCATTAATGACTCATATGATACCATTCTTCCGCCGATTAAATTTCTGAAAGATGATACAAATGATTTGAAATAATCACCGCTGATAACAACTTCTCCTGTTACCATTTCAACTTTTCGTATAGCCTTTTTGCTTGAGTAGGATTTTTTGTCAAAAGAAACAAGAGGCTGTCTTAATAAAGCTTTTTCTCTTGCTTTAATCTTTTTAAAATGATTTTTTTCAATAATGCTTCCTGTAGTAAATGTTAATCCCAGAATAACTATTAAAAACAGTAAATCCATTGATTATACCTCAACTTTTTCTGCTTTAACAGCAGTACCGTATGCATAAACCTCTGCAGCACCTGCAGTAATTGCTGATGTTGCAAATCTTACATTAATAATTGCATTTGCACCTAAGCGTGAAGCTTGATTTTCCATACGCTGAATAGCTTCTTTTCTAGCTTCTTCCAAAAGTTCTGTATATCCTTTTAATTCACCGCCTACAAAATTTTTCATTCCTGCAAGCATATCTTTTGCAAAGTTCTTGGCTCTTACCGTACTTCCTGATACCATTCCGTAGTGTCCCACAATCTTCATTCCCGGCAATGTTTCTATGTTTGTTAAAATCATATAAATCTCCTTTCAATACTTCTTTGTTTATTAAATCATAATGTATTCTTGCAGAAAAATTTTTTAAGATACTTAACATTTTATCTTGATGTTTGTGTCAAATAAATATAAAATAGTTTATAATAATAAAAGTAAGTAATAAAATATAATAATTTTTCGACAACGCTTTCGCCACATGCTCACGCTATAATCTCAAAATTATTATATTTTATTAGCCTAAATTAAAAGGAGCAAAAAGTATGAAAA
>JBKUMA010000243.1:0-2773 GCA_046955055.1 Candidatus Gastranaerophilaceae bacterium | reverse complement strand
AAACTGAAATGACTGACATTAATGTAATTATGAATTCTGAAGATGAAAATAAAGAAGTTAACCCGAATTCAATAGTTGTACCCGTAGATGATTTAGATACAGTGTCGGCAGATTCCCCAAATACAGTTGATGAATTAGCATTAGAATTAGCTACAATCAAACAATCTGCTAAAAAAATTGCTATTATCGGAAGCCGTAACTTACCGATTACACACCAGCAAATGATTGAAACACTTGCAACAGCACTTGTTATGCAAGGTAATACAATTATAACATCAGGCGGCTCTTCAGGAACTAACGCAGCTGCTATTCGCGGTGCTATGAAAGCTAACCCTGATAAATTGAAAGTTATTTTACCGCAAACTATCGGACAACAGCCAAGTGATGTTCAAAACCAACTTATTGGTGTTCCAAATATTGTTGAGCACCCTGACAGAGCTATGATGACATTGGCTGATGCTTCACGTGTTTGCAACAGAGAAATTATTGACGATTGCAACCAGTTAATCTGCTTCTTGTCACATACAAGTAAAACTCTTCACAACGCCGTTCAATATGCAGAAGAAGGACATAAGGTTATTACCGTTTTCTATCTTGACTAGTTTAAAAAACGGAAATTATTATGACAGAAGAATTAAAAAAACTTACAGGCAAAAACAAAAGTGATTATGAAAAGGCTGCTTATCACTTAATTAACAATGCTGACACAGAATTGTTTGCCGAACTTGTCGAAAAAGATGCCTTTTTATTTGACTTTATTAAACAAAATGTGGCACAAAGACTTGCTAAAGAAGTTAATGAAAATAATTATAAAAATCTTTTGTCATTTTTAAAATACTATTCACCTTCATATGAAGAATTTATTGTTTCTTCGCTTGTCAAATATGCTGACGAAGATTTAACCGACACAATGCTCGATTTGCTTGAAAAAGGCTCTGATAATGAGAAAATTTATGCAGCAAAATATTTTTCATATATTCAAGATCCTCTGGCAATACATTTCTTGAAGAAAAATGCCTATAGTGATAATGAATTTCTTGCAATGAACTGTGCTTCTACGCTTGCAGCTATCGGTGACAGAGAAAGTTACAACATTGCAATAGAAAAACTTAATAACGGTGACGATTTTGAAAAACTATCCGCAGTTAAATTTCTCATTTCTTATGGTGACAAATCCGCTTCACCTGTAATTATTGACATAATGAAGCAATCTTCTATGGCAGAAAATATTGCCGGACAAATCCCGTATCTTAAAAATCTTTTTGAACTGATGGATGAAGATTACGAAAATGCTTTGCTTGTCTTAAATCATATTGTAAACGGATTGGGTGAAATTTTAGGACTGTCTGTTGTATTTGATTTTGAATTGTTCGAAGTCTTTGAAAAATTAATGAATAATTTTGATGACAGCAAAGGTGCAATCGTTTTGTTAAACGCAATAGATAAATTCGATATCCTGACAGAAAATGATGAATACTTGTTTGACGAAGATAAAGATACGAAAAATGAAATTTTTGATATCAAAAAACTTTTAAACCACATTCACAGAAAAGAACTTGAAAAATATATTAATGATGAACTAAAAGAAGACAGCCCGTTTGTATTTACGGCATTGGAGTATGCAACTGACTTATTTGCAATACGAGAACTTTTAAAATCAAACAACCAAACAATAATTTTAAAAACAGTAGAAGTATTAAAAAATCTTGGCAACCTCGACGAAAACACAAAAACTGTTGCACTGCTAAAAGTCACAGACAACAACATAAAGTCAATTATAAGAGCTTTATAAACCTTGACAAAGTTAAAAAAAGAGTTATAATTAATACATAGGGAAACACCTCAAGAGGTGATGACTCTTGAAGTGTTCTTTGTTCCCTATAAGAAAATTGAAATTAACTGTAAAAATAGTCCTATTGCATTTAGGGCTATTTTTATTATGTTATCTCTCATCTCTCTCACCTCCTTCCAGCCAATTTCTTTGTAAATTGCGTGTGCTGCGGAAGTGATAGGAACTTACCCTATTCTCATTATACAGGAATTATTATTAAAAGCAAAATGTTAAGATACTTTTTATTTTCTTAATTCATGCTATTATTAATCAATAAGCGAGGGTCAAAATGGAATTCAAAGAAAAAACTCTTAATACAGAATTAGTTTACAAAGGTAAAATCTTAGAAGTATACAAAGACGATGTGGAACTTGCTGATGGTAAAAAATCTTTCAGAGAAGTGGTTAAACATTCAGGCGGTGTTGTTGTCATTGCCTTAAAAGATGATAAAACTATTCTTATGGTTAAACAATACAGGTACCCTATTAAAAAGACTGTCCTTGAACTTCCGGCCGGAAAACTTGAAAAAGACGAAGACCCTTTCTGTGCAGCACAAAGAGAACTTGAAGAAGAAACAGGCTACTGTGCAAACAGTTGGAAATCTTTAGGCTACATAAATACTTCTCCGGGGTTTAGCGATGAAAAATTATACCTTTATCTTGCACAAGATTTGGAATTCACACACTGCCATCCTGATGAGGGCGAAATTATTGAAAGCTTTGAATACAAAATAAAAGATATTTATGAAATGATAAAGAAAAACGAAATAAATGATGCAAAAACTCTATGCGGAATAACAAAATGCATTTTGGAAGGGGTTATCAAACTATGATAAAAATGGTCGCAACAGACATTGACGGAACAATATTAAAATGGGATTTTGGTTATTCTCCTAACGTTAAAAAATGTATAAAAGAATTAACAGAAAAGGGCATAAAGTAT
>JBKUMA010000242.1:0-2782 GCA_046955055.1 Candidatus Gastranaerophilaceae bacterium | reverse complement strand
TAATCAATATCAACGGGTTCTCTCTGAATTTTTTCAATAGCTTCACGTGCAGTGAAAACAAGAGATTCAGGAACATTGGCAACCGTTGTAAACTGCCTCAAGACGTCAACAACACGTTTAAATGAACGAACAATATCACCTTCACCCATATCAATTTGTTCTATAATCGTTTCCCACTCAGCACCTTCTACCCATAGTTCTATTAATGAACTAAAGTATGGATTAATATACATTGGTGCTTCTACGCTATATCTATTTTGAACTTTTTCTAATTTACGTCTTATATTTCTAATCAGATTTAAAGTTTTACGTACTGGTTCAGAAATAGGAAGATATGGAATATCTATTCTTAAATCTTCAGTTGTTATTGTGCATACTACAGCTGCTAATTGTGCAGGTGACAAATTCTCTAAAACATTAGAGAAAATTATTTGTGCAATAAATAATTCATTCTCTGAGCGTATTTGTGAGGTTGTTATGCCATATTCAGTAGGATAATCATCTCTTAAATAACCTACGTCAATCAAAACGCTTCTATGAGCCAGGAATTTGTTCCAGAAAATATCTCTCTGTTTCTCAATTTCCTTTTGCAATTTTTGTTGACGTACTTCTAGTCTTGAAATAACTTCTATATTTTTAGAATGCTTTTTATACAGTTTACAAATATCGCAATGATAGTTGTGCATTTTAGCAAGCATTGCTTTTGTTTCTTGACCGAATTTTATAGCTTCAGGAGATAGAGGTCTGTTTTTTGCTTTTTCCTGCTTACAAATCTTCTTATAAGTCTGTCTGTTTTGAACATACAAACGTCTTAACCTGTCATATTCACAAAGTTCTTTGTCAGATAACTTATAAGGACATTCAAACGCACGTGAATCTATTTCATTCTGATTTATTTCAACGGCTTTTAATAGCGGCTGCAATCTGGAACCTGATGAAAAATATCCAAAACTTTTCAAAATTAATTCTTTTGCCTCATCCAGACTAAAACGCTGCAACAAGTTCAAAACCATAGAATAACTTGGAGAGAAACGGCTTTCAAGCGGATTTGCACTACTCAAAACTAATTCTGCGACCTCTTCCGGTGTTTGAAACTGTGTACCTACAATAGTTACAAAACCTACTTCATCCATTCCTCTGCGTCCTGCACGTCCCGACATTTGCAAAAATTCACTTGCGGTAAGCATTCTGTGACCACTGTCGGTACGCTTGCTTGTTGAACTTATAACAGTAGATCGAGCAGGCATATTAATACCTGCCGCAAGAGTTTCTGTTGCAAATACAACTTTAATCAAACCTTTTTGAAAAAGTTTTTCAACTAAATTCTTCCACGCTGGTAAAAGTCCTGCATGGTGGGATGCAACCCCCTGATATAAATATTCTAAATGCTTGTTATTATAAAGATGCGGATTTTCTGCAATATATTCATCAACAAATTGTCTTATTTCTGCTCTTTCAGCGTTTGTAATAAGATTTAGTCCTGCACATTTTTCCATCTGTTCGTCACATTTTCTTCTTGAAAAAGTGAAATAAATTGCAGGAAGCATATCATTTGCCTGAAGATTTCTTACAACACTGTTAACATAGGATTTTTGATTTTGAAGCTTTCTTCCGAAAACTTTTTTCTCCGGTTTAATCTTTTTATTTAACTGTCCGCTTGGAGTCAACAGAGGAAGCAATTTATCCGGCTGTGAACTGTCAAAGTAGTAAAATTTCAACGGAACTGGTCTAAAATCAGTATTAACAAGTTCTGTCTTTGAATGCACTGTATTTATCCAATCAGTAAGTTCATCAGCATTTGCAACTGTAGCAGACAATGCAATAATCTGAACATTAGTCGGACAATAAATAATACTTTCTTCCCAAACAGTGCCGCGTTGCTCGTCATTCATGTAGTGAACTTCATCAAGTACAACATACTTAACATCTTTCATATTATCAGCAACAGCACCAAAATTAGTACCGTAAAGCATATTTCTGAAAACTTCTGTAGTCATAACCACAATCTGAGCATTACGGTTAATAGATGTATCGCCTGTTAATAAGCCGACTTTATCCTGTCCGTACTTTTCCCCAAAATCATAATATTTCTGATTTGATAAAGCTTTTAGAGGAGTAGTGTAAAAGATTCTTTTACCTTCATCAAGTGCTCTGTGAATTGCGTGCTGTGCAATAACAGTTTTACCTGCACCAGTAGGTGCACATACTACAACGCTCTCACCCGAATTAATGCATTCACAGGCATCTTTTTGGAAATCATCCAACTCAAATGGAAATTGAAACATTTTAACTCCTTAATTATACATGTTTATTATATCATATAAATGAAAAAATATGATTTAATTGAAAGGAAAGACAAATGAAAGTAAATCTAAATGTAAACCAATCAAGTGCTAATTTTGGAATGGCAATAAAAATTCACCCCAGTGAAGATAAAAAGGTCGCATCCTATTTATCAAGAAAACTAGTAACTGTCAAAGATGCAATTGAACTTAATAAATATTATGAAAGTCAAAAAAACATTCCGCATGATATTTATTTATCAACTACAAGTTTTTCAAGAGATGTAAACGAAAGATTTCAGGCTGCAATTGGCGGTTACACATTTATTAAGAAAAATCCTCTCTCAGCAATCAAAAAGGCTGTTTCGGTTGCAAACTCATATAACAATGAAGCACAGACTTTTGAAGCAAAAACATCAGGGCTTTACGGAGTTATCAACAAAATCATCAACAACAAATAATTAAATAAATAAATAAATTCTCAATAAAAAGCTCCCAGA
>JBKUMA010000241.1:0-2830 GCA_046955055.1 Candidatus Gastranaerophilaceae bacterium | reverse complement strand
TTCAAAATATTGTTTTTCTACCAGCTATAAAACACCAACAGGAAAAAATGCACCTATGTGGCTGAATAAAGGTACTTTATTCATGTTAAAAGATGGCTCTAGTTATAGTTTACATAGTGCTGGTAGTAGTACTCGGTGTACGGGTCTTGCAAACGACTACGCAAAGGATTGCGGGGTGTTTACTGTTGATACTACGGGACCATCTGGTCCTAATGTTGCGGGAAAAGATTATATCAATTTTATGATTACAAAAGAGGGTGTTTTACCTATGGGGAATAAAGGTGGTTATCATACTAATTCATTTGAAATAGGTTGTTTACAAGAGTTTTATAATTGTTCAGCATGGATGATTTATAACGATAACATGGATTATTTGCATTGTCCTGAAAAACTGGGTTGGGAGAAAGCAAATAGTTGTAAAGACTAATTTAGATTTACTTTTACTTTCCAAAGCTATTTACTGGCATACTACAATTTGAATTAATAAAATTACTCTACAAAAATTTACATTATACCACTCTTAGTGTTAAGGGTGGTATAATTATTATGTGGAAGTTTGATAGGGGATGATATATTATGCAAGAAAATAACCAGCCTGTTGTTAATTTGATTTCTAAACCAAGTAATATGCTTAAAACTGTTTATACAGCATGCAGAACTTGTTACAGTGCAGATTATCCAATAAATATTTATAATAGTACTGATGATGAAGAAAAAATGCTTAAGCTAATTGAACGTGTTATTTCTTCCGGTCATTATTCAACTATTGAACATATTCAGGTAAGTTTTGCAATAGCTAATGTGTCACGTGCTTGTACTCACCAGTTAGTACGCCATAGGCATATGTCTTTTTCTCAAAAATCACAGCGTTATGTTAAAGAAAAAGGTCAATTTGATTATATTATTCCGCCTACCATTGAACGCAATCCTGAATTAAAAGAAAAGTTTGAAAACTTTATGGCTCAGATTTCAGCACAGTACCAGGAATTTGTAGAGGCAGGGATTCCTGCTGAAGATGCAAGATTTGTACTGCCTAATGCTGCCGCAAGCTCTATGGTTGTAAGTATGAATTTAAGAGAATTAATTCACGTAGCAAATCTTAGACTTTGTACAAGAGCACAATATGAAATAAGAATTTTAGTTAAGAAAATGTGTGATGCATTGGTGGCAGAAGAACCTTGGTTAAAACCGTATCTTGTTCCTAAATGCGAACGTCTTGGTTTTTGTGATGAAGATAAATCTTGCGGAAGGATGCCGACTAAATAATGCTTGAGCTTATTACTAATCCAATTATTGTATCAGTAATTTTGCTCTGTACGTTATGCTTAGCAAGGGTAAATGTTCTTTTAGCATTAATCGTTTCTGCTATCGTAGCAGGCAAAATAGCTGGAATGCATGCCGGTAATATTATGGATGTTTTTATTAACGGTATGGGCAAAAACACTGAAACTGCTTTAAGTTATATATTACTTGGAACCTTTGCTGCTGCAATGGCCCATACAGGTTTGGCTGATGTTTTAGCAAAACGAATTTCTTTAATGATAAAAAACAAGAAGTTTATATTATTACTAATATTGACACTTCTTGCTTGTGCATCGCAAAATTTAATTCCTGTACATATAGCCTTTATTCCGGTAATAATTCCGCCGCTGCTTGCTGTAATGAATAAGTTAAAGCTTGACAGGCGTGCAGTTGCTTGTTCTTTAGCGTTTGGGCTAGTAACACCTTATATTGTATTCCCTGCAGGGTTTGGATTGATATTCCAGCGTCTGCTTGCGGATAATATGACCGCAAACGGAATGCAGACCGATGTCACTGATATTTGGAAATCTGTTTGGTTTATTGGTATAGGGCTCTTAGCAGGGCTTTTATATGCTGTTTTTGTTTCTTATAGAAAACCTAGAGAGTATGAAGACAAAGAGGTTAAAAAAGAACGCAGACGTTCATTGAGATTTACCGGAAGCCATTATATAACATTGCTTGCAGCTGTTGCAACTCTGGTTGTGCAGTTGTGGACAAAGTCTTTGCCTCTGGGTGCATTAATTGGTTTGACTATAATTTTTGGAACACGGGCAATAGATCCGGAAAAAATGGATATCTTAATTAATGAAGGTATTGGCTTAATGGGGTATGTTGCTTTTGTTATGCTTGTTGCAGCAGGATTTGCAGGAGTAATGAATGCAACAGGAGGTGTAGATTCTCTTGTTAACGGACTTTTGCCATATATGATGGATAGTAAGCTTATTGCTACAATATTAATGCTTTTTGTCGGGTTGTTTATTACGATTGGAATAGGAACTTCTTTTGGTACAATTCCAATTTTGGCAGTTTTATTTGTGCCTATATTTATCAAACTTGGGTTCAATCCAATGGAAGCAATAATTGTATTTGCTTCTGCAGCGGCTTTAGGGGATGCGGGTTCGCCTGCCTCTGGAACTACTTTAGGTCCAACAGCCGGCTTAAATGCTGATGGACAGCACGATCATATAAAAGACACGTGTATCCCGACATTTTTACATTACAATATCCCCTTGATTATTTTTGCAATCTTGGCGGTACTTGTTTTTTAAATTTAACTTTAAAGGTATGGAAAGTGTATTGAACAATGTATAATGTTGATGAAGTTTTTGATAATATAGTTTGTTTAGGTACTAATTGTGAAAGTGCTTTTGCTCTTAATTATTTGTATGGGAAAATTGAATCAGGTATTTTTAATTGGACTGCTGTTTATGATATAAATAAGCTTATTGATTTTATAAATAATAGAAATATATTATTTTCATCAAAAAGCAAAATTGAAGGGGCACTAAATTTTCTTCTTTTTCCAAAA
>JBKUMA010000240.1:0-2839 GCA_046955055.1 Candidatus Gastranaerophilaceae bacterium | reverse complement strand
GCAATAATACCTATTGAAACCAACTCTTCATATTCCACCATATGTGAAGGAATTCGTCGCTGTTCAACTTTTGCAACTTTTTTTACAATATCTATATATTCTAGTAGTTTTTCTTTATTATCTATAATCATGATTTATAACTATTCTATCATAGAACTTTCTATATTCTACCTTTATTTGTAGGATTTTTCAAGTTGTATACAAAAAGTAAAATTTCTGCTATGGCTTTATATAATTCCGGAGGTATTTGCTGGTTTAAATCGACCATTTTATATAACGCTCTTGCCACCGGTGCATTCTCGATTACAGGTATATTGTGCTCTCGTGCTATACCTATAATTTTTTTAGCAATTAATTCTGTACCTTTAGCAATTAGCATAGGAGAAGCCATTTCTTCTGCCTTATATTTCATGGCACAGGCTATGTGAGTAGGGTTTGTTACTACAAAATCAGCATCAGGTACTGCATCCATCATACCTTTTTGAAGCATTTGCATGCGGCGTTGTCTTAATGCTGCTTTTACATTAGGATCGCCTTCAGTGTTCTTGTATTCATCTTTAATTTCTTTGAACGACATCTTTTGGTCTTTCAAGAATTTCCATTTAGTAACACCATAGTCGGCTGCTGATATTATTAAAAAGGCAATGCAGGCTTTAAAGATAAAGTCTGTAATCAGTTTTCCGAACTCTATCATAACTGCAAAATTATTGTCTATTGCGGCAAGCATTAAAATATCTTTAATATGTGCTGTGTATACGCTCCAGCCAATATAGCCCAATAAAACTACTTTTAAAATGTTTTTGAAAAGTTCAAAAAGAGTTTTTATGGACATAATGTTTTTAAAATATTTTGTGGGGTTTAATTTATCAAGTTTCGGCATAAGCGGTGCTGTTGCAACCAGAGGACCTACCTGAATAAAATCTGCCATAATAGCAACAAACCAGGCTACAAAAAGTATTGGCCCAATAATTAGTGCGGCTGTTTTAATGGTTACCGTAAATATGTATGTTGTTCCGACTTGTGATAAATGTGCATTTGGAATTTGTTCATACAAAAGTGTAAAAAGTTGTAGAATTTGATCCCAAATAAATGGTGCTAAACCAACAATTACTGAAAATAAGATAAGCAAAGAAACAGCAGTTGAAAAATCTTTTGATTTAACAACCTGCCCTTCTTTTCTAGCTTGTTCCAGTTTCCGCGGTGTGGCGTCAAACTGCTTATCTTCATCACCCATATGCTATCCTTATGTTATTAATATTATAATAGCATAAAGAGAAAAATCATCTATTATGATTTTTGATTATTTTGTAAGTACGGGTTTGGAAATACTTTCACCAATGCCAAATCACATAAAAATATAAACCAAGCACGAAAAAAGTTGCTATTGCTGACGAAATTATTTTACAATCTTAACGCCACTTGAAGTACCAAGACGTTCTGCACCTGATTCAAGCATTTTTATCGCAGTCTCTTTGTCTCTTATTCCGCCTGAGGCTTTAACTTTTAGACCGTATGGCGAAACAGTTTCATACATTAATCTAACGTCTTCTGCTTTAGCACCTACGCCGCCTTTTACGAAACCTGTTGATGTCTTAACAAAATCTGCTTTTGCTTCTATGCACAGTTCACAAGCTTTTTTTATTTCATCTTTGTCTAATAAATCGGTTTCCAAAATAACTTTTAAAGGTTTGTCTTCACAAAAAGCTTTTACTGTAGCAATGTCCAGTTTTACATAATCATAGTCTTTGTCTTTGAGTGCACTAACGTTGATTACCATGTCTATTTCGTCTGCACCGTCTTCAATTGCCTGCTTTGTTTCATAAGCTTTGACTTCACTTAGATTTGCTCCAAGAGGGAAACCCACAACTGTTACAACTTTTACATCACTTCCATCCAGTTCTTTTTTTGCAAAAGAAACGTATGCTGGATTAACACATACTCCAAAGAACTTATGTTCTTTGGCTTCGTTAAATAGTTTTATAAAATCTTCTTTTTTTGCATCTTGTTTAAGAAGAGTGTGTTCGATGTGTTTGTTAATATTTTCCATAATTACTCCTATATAATGTTATCTAATATTTGGGTTGTTGAATACGATTTGTTCAGTGTAAAGAAATGAAGCCCTGCAACTTCTGCATCTATTAGCTGCTGGCATTGATAACTGGCAAAGTCTATGCCTAATTCTTTCATACTTTGGGAGTTATCTTTGTATTGTTCAATTTTGTCCTGTAATGTTTTAGGTACGCTAATGTTAGCAAGATGTGTCATCTTAGTTATTTGTTTGTAACTCAATATAGGCATAATTCCTGCAATAATAGGTACTTCAATACCGGCATCTCTTACAAGCTGGATGTAGCTGAAAAATTTATCATTATTAAAAAATAATTGAGTAAAAATTGCATCTGCACCTGCATCAATTTTTCTTTTCAGATTATCGATATCTGAAAAGATGTCGGGGCTGTCAATATGCCCTTCTGGATATCCTGCGACCCCTATTGAAAGATTGGTCTGCTCTTTTATAAATGCTACAAGTTCATTTGCATGGTGAAAGTCATTATAACATTTTTCTAATTCTTGCGGTTCATCTCCTCTTAGTGCAAGTATATTTTCAATGCCTAAATCTTCAATGAGTTTCAAATTTGAAGAAACACTTTCTTTGCTGTTATTAATACAGGTAAAATGCGGCATAATGTTTAAATGTAAATCATTTTTCAGTGTTTTTAATACATCAGCAGAATCGTTGTTTTTTCCGCCAGCACCGCAGGTAAGTGATATGAATTCCGGATTATAATTTTTTAATAATTCAATTTCTTTATAAAACTCTTGTTCATTTTCTTTTGGT
>JBKUMA010000239.1:0-2847 GCA_046955055.1 Candidatus Gastranaerophilaceae bacterium | reverse complement strand
TCTGGATACTATATGGCGGACATCAATTCTTTCTTCATAAAGATTTATTATACGCGGAATAGCAGCTACAGTAATTATGGAAAATATTGTCATTAATAGAGGAAGTGTCAAGCCGTAAGCAACACCCACAATACCAACCTGTGAAAATCCATGAATACTGTTCATAATAAATTTATTACTTTGATTTATAATCCAAGCACTCAGCGAAGTTGCGGCAATAGGAATTCCGTATTTAATTATAGGCAGAACAGAGTGCCATTCTATTTTCTGGAATTTAAACCACGTAAGAATATTGCTTTGGTAAATCAAAAGTAAATCTATTAATGATATAGAAACACCCATTCCTAAAAGAAGCCCCATAGCACCTAGATGGAAAAATTTAACAAAGAATATTGATAATAAAATTGTTAAAAATTGATTTAGAATTGTCGTCAATGTAAAAGAAAGAGATTTTAATTGTGCTCTTAACAGCTGTGACAACAAAGCCCTTCCTGCAACCGGAATAATTAACAACAATATTGCTGCAAAATACTTTACAGGGACGTGGAAAAATGAATAGAAACTATGCCTGAAAATAAATGATAATATTACCATTAAAGTTAAATTTGATACAAGCATTAAAATAAGAGTGGTCAAGTATTTAGGCATATCACACGTCAACTGGTGCTGCCTGAAAAAACGTAACCCTGACAAACCAATCCAATCAGAAAACAATATACATAAAAAAGACAACATTGCGATTGATATAGAATACAAACCATATTGATCCGGAGATAACAAACTTGTATAAACCGGTACAATTATTGCATTTCCAAGCATACCGCATATTTTTGAAGGCGAATACTTCAACATATCTTTGAAGATTGCTTTCAATTGTTCTTTTTCAGCTTCCTTGTTTTCAATAAATTCCATCATTAATCCCTTTTTTTACTGATGGAATTATTATACAACAAAATTTATTTTAGGACACCAAACAAATCATAATCATCTGCACTCTCAATAAGTACATTCTCAATATCCCCGGGAACAACTGATTTATCAGACTTTGCGTAAACCACTCCGTCAATCTCAGGTGCATCATGTTCCGAACGCATAATGATTACATTATCTTCTGTAATTCCTTCCACAATACAAGGCAGAGTTTTGCCTATATATGATTCATTGATTTCTCTGGAAATTTTCTGTTGAAGCTCCATAAGTTTTTTTCTTCTCTGCTTTTTAATTTTCGCTGGAACCTGATCTTGCATTGCATATGAGGTTGTATTTTTTTCTCTGGAATATTCAAATACGCCCATCTTATCAAAACGCATATCTTCAACAAATTTATATAAACTTTCAAACTGCTCTTCTGTTTCTCCCGGATAACCAACTATAAAAGCTGTACGAATTGCAACATTAGGAATTCTATCCCTAAGTTTTTTAATAAGTTCAGCATAGTCAAATACAGGTCTTCGCATTGCTTTAAGGATTTCAGGATCTGAATGCTGCAGTGGCAAATCAATATATTTCGCAACTTTATCCAATCTGGCAATAGCATCTATTAATTCATCATTCATCTGTGAAGGATATGCATACATTATTCTTATCCAGCCCAAACCTTCAATCTTATTAAGTTCTTCAAGAAGTTTTGCCAGTGTATTTTTACCGTATAAATCAATACCGTAACTTGTTGTATCTTGTGCAATAAGAACTATTTCTGTAACACCTTTTTCAACAAGACTCTTAGCTTCTTCCACAATGTTTTCAATAGTTCTGGAGTGGTATTCTCCTCTTAATTGAGGAATAATACAATAACCGCAATGATAATTACATCCGTCAGCAATCTTTATATATGAGCTTGAACCCATTGTAATCTGCTGTCTTTCAATATTTTCAGGATATATATAATCAGGTTTTTCAGAAACCTTAGCAAAGTATTCTGTTTTCTCAGAATTTACTACCTTGTCAACAACTTCGACAATATCCGCAATATCAGAGGTACCAATCATTCCCGCAAGTTCAGGAATAGCTTTTTTTAATTCATCTTTGTACTTTTGCGGCAGACAACCTGTAGCAATAACCTTTTTACCATCTTGAACCATCTGCAAAATTGCTTGCACAGACTCTTTTTCTGCGTCATGAATAAAAGAACAAGTATTTATAACTACAATCTCTGCTTCACGCTCATCAAGCGTAACTTCGTGTCCTCTTTGTGCAAGAAGACCTAGCATTAATTCAGAATCTACCAGATTTTTCGCACATCCGTGATTTAATAAAGCTATTTTCATTTCTTAACCTCTTTGTTACCACTTTATCATAAATAAAATTTTTTGTAATTACCGTAAAGTATATGATAGTTTGGAAATTTTATCGGAGCTTTTTATTCATTATATACTGAATTTTTACACTATATATTGAAATATTAATTAAAATAAGTTATAATATTATATATGGAAGATGAATTTAGACTTGATGTAAAAAATATCACTGCTCAAATAAAATACCTCGCTAACGTTGAAGGTATGAATATGACTATGCTTAAATTCACTATTAATCAACTCTTTGATAAAAAAGACAGCATTAGAAACCTGTACAACAAAATGAAAAACAAGACTTTAAGAGTTTCTGAACTTGCTGAAATCGCAGAAGTGTTAAATTACGAAATTATTTTGAAGAAGAAACCTTAATTTTAAGACCTTTTTTGATTAAATAATTTATAACATCCTGAGGCAATTTTGAAAATATCTCTGCAAATTTGGCATCACTGCCTATAGTGTATGAGGATTTAGGATTTTTTAAACTGTCAATTTTTACAATCAAATCTCTCACTTTCTCAACATTTAACCCTTTTGTTTCATTATTCTTTGC
>JBKUMA010000238.1:0-2849 GCA_046955055.1 Candidatus Gastranaerophilaceae bacterium | reverse complement strand
GTATAAGTATAAGGTGTATAACCTGAGGCGTTTTCCTTTGGTTTTCTAGAAGTACCTGTTTTAGCTGCAACATTGTATTTGTCCATTTTAATAACAGATTTGCCGTTATTTACACTGGCAGCAAGAAGCTTTGTTATTGAATGTGCTGTTTCAGGTGAAATAACTTGAGTATGGTGGATTTTGTTATCAAATTCCTCTTGAGAATATTTAATTATATGAGGTGTTACGCGAACGCCGTTGTTTGCCAGAGCTTGAACAGCAGAAATCATTTGGATAGCAGTTACTGATGTACCGTATCCGTATGCCATTGTAGCGTGAATCCCCTGATCCCAATGAGCCCAGTATGGCAAAAGTCCTGTTGATTCACCAGGTAAATCTATACCTGTTTTAGAACCAAATCCGAACTTTTTCAACTGATCATAATATTCTTTGGCAGTCATAGTTTTTGCGACATTTATAGAACCGATATTGCTGGAGTGTTCAAATAAATACTCAAGAGAGATTTGTCCGGGATAAGGGTGCACATCATAATCATAGTTTTTGATTTCCCACTTACCTATGGTCGTCTTACCTGTATCAAGAACTTTAGTGTTTTCATTAATTTTGCCTAAGTCCATTGCTGAAGCAACAGTAATTGTTTTAAAAGTTGAACCTGGAGGGAATACGTCAGTTAGAGTCCAGTTTTTTAATTGTTGAGGGGTTGCTTTTTTATAATTATTCGGGTCAAAAGTCGGATAAACTGCATATGCAAGAATTTCCCCATTTTTAGGGTTCATAACCAGAACAGTTCCTCGTTCTGCCTGCTTTTCAGTTACCATTTTTTCAATTTCTTTTTCGCAAATATGCTGGATTGCGGCATCAATTGTTAAAGTAACATTTTCACCTTTTGGATTCATAGTTGTGGCAACCGGGTCAGTTGTGAAATCATAAATGATTTTACCGTCACGAGTTTTTTGGTATTTAACCGTATTAATAACGTGTTCAAGTCTGTCTTTTGCTGTATACTCAACGCCGTTTGCTATATCGGCATCAAAGTTATAATATCCAAGAACATGTGCAGCAAGAGTGCCTTGAGGGTATTCACGTGTGTTCTTCTTGCCTAAACTTATTTCTCTCAAATGAAGTTTGGCTATTTGTTTTGCAGTATTTCTGTCAATGTCTTTTTTTAATGTAATAACCGGTCCCGGCTTTTTAAGCTTCTGTAAAAGCTGGTCTTTAGGCATTTTTAATATAGGTGCTAAAAGTTTAGCAAGTTCTTCGGGCGAAGAATCGTAATCGGCAGGGTGAGCGTAAACGTCAGAGTAAACTTTGTCTGTTGCAAGTTTTATACCGTTCCTGTCAAAGATATCTCCTCTCATTGAAAATATTCTTCCGACTCTTTGGCTTCTTGCTCTTGCTCTGTAGTGGCCGACATCAATCACCATTATGAAAAATAAATATATCAACAAAAAAGTTCCGAATAATGCAAAAAAGATATGTAATGTAGCAAGTAATCTGTCAAAAGTTCTACTTCTTTTTTCTTTTTCGCTCTCAGTTTCTTTTGTTCTTAATCGTTCTCTCAAAATAATCTTCCCCTATATCTTAATATTTTAGCACAAGGAATAGCAAAAGAATTAAATATTAAATAAGTTTAAGTAGAAAATGGGGTTGTTGTATTTTTTGTATAAATGATTATAATTTTTTTATGAAGAAATTATTTTTATTGGCTTTTTTAATGTTTTTGG
Source organism: Candidatus Gastranaerophilaceae bacterium (assembly GCA_046955055.1). Lineage (GTDB taxonomy): Bacteria > Cyanobacteriota > Vampirovibrionia > Gastranaerophilales > Gastranaerophilaceae > JBKUMA01. The sequence goes on along the minus strand of JBKUMA010000238.1, from coordinate 1,125 downwards.
GAAATTCTGTTTTTGCATTGGATGTTGTTTATCCTAAAAGCACTAAGGTAACTATTAATGCAAATTCAACTTTTTTTATCGGTAATACTGATTCATGGCTAAAGATTAACGGGCAAAATGTGAAACTGCATAGTTCCGGAGCCTTTGCTTATGTAGTAAGTTTAAAAGACGGTATAAATACATTCGTTTTAGAAAGCGGAGCTGATAAAAAAACTTATGTTATAAATAAACCGTTTGCACAAGCTGTTTCAAAAAATAGTTCATCAGCCGAATTTGTGCAATATAAGTATTTGAAAAATTATGTTGTTTCTGGTGATAATGTGCCATTGAGGGAAACTCCTGTTGATAGCGGAATTAACAGAATGTCGCATTTTCAAAAAGATATTCCGTTAATAGTTGACGGCGAAAAAAAAGGTTTTTACAGAGTAATATTGAATGATAATGCAAAAGCCTGGGTTTCAAAGGGGGATGTGACTCTTGTAACAGATGAGGTAATTAATAATCCTGCAGAGATTATTAATTATGAATATAAACAATCAAAAAACTATGATACTTATGTGTTTGATTTAGACAAGAAAACTCCTTATGTAATGACAGAGGGCAACCCTTTCAGATTGACTTTTTATAATGTAAGAAATAATCCAAATTCCACTTATACTTTTGAATTGCCTTTAAGACACAAGCTTTTCGGCTACAGTGGAAACTTTGACGGCAACAAGTTTATTTTAAAAATCAGAAAACCACCCAAAAGTATTAAGGATTTAAAGGTTGCAATAGATCCTGGTCATGGTGGCAGTGAATGCGGTGCTATAAGTTGTTTTGGAGATAGGGAGAAAGATTTGAACCTTGCAATATCAAAGTATTTGGAGGAAGAATTAAAAGCACGCGGTGCAGGCGTAATTATGACAAGGAAAAGCGATATCTACACAGGTCTTAGAGACAGAGTTAACTATGCCAATAAAGAAGATGCAGCGATGTTGATTAGTATTCATGGAAATGCTCTGCCGGATTGTTTAGATCCTAATACTCACAGAGGTACAAGTATTTATTACTATTACAATCAGTCAAAGCCTCTTGCTGATAGCATTTTAAAACATATGACAGTTATTGCCGGTACTCAAAACG
>JBKUMA010000237.1:0-2870 GCA_046955055.1 Candidatus Gastranaerophilaceae bacterium | reverse complement strand
TAGACGCAGAAGACTTTGTAGAAAATCACTTACGCAAGCAAATCCAAATAGTAAAAACCTGTAAGAATAATGATTTGCGTTCTTGCGGGATAGAAACAAATTCTAGTGCAATAACCACATTAACCGAACCAAAAACAAGGCTAACAATGCCAACAAAGATAGGGGATTTAACCTCAAGCATTTCAAATGGTGAAGCTATTGATCCTAACTCTACAAGTTATGGCTTTGTAATGAGCAACGGCTATTCTGTTAATTTATTCTACAATCCTAATTGTATGAGCGACAATAAAAACACTAACCATTGGGGACAAGACAGAGTATGCGTAAATGCCATTTGTGATATGAACGGACTTGCCAGACCAAATGAAGTTGGCAAAGATATAGGGTTTGTTACAGTAATCTATCCAGATGAGCATGTTGTCGCATATGCACCCGATGTTTATAAGAAAAATTTAGGAAATAAAACCTTTGATAGAGCTGCTGAAAGCTGCGAAACAGAAGCCAAGGAATTGTCAGTGCCTAATCGAGATGAAATACTTTCTATGTATTACAACATGAATCTTCTAGGAATCCCCGCAGGCTACTATTGGTCAGCCTCTGATGGTGGTGCACCAGGGTTCGCTTGGTACCAGAATTTCTATACTGGGCTTCGCACCCTTCATGCTAAATCAAATAACAGCATTGTACGCTGCGTTCGAAGATAAAGAAAAGCCCTCTCCAAAACCGAGAGGGCATATACTGAGCAATCAGAAGAGTTGAGGATTTACATTTATATACTAAGACTTTTCATACACAAAAACATTAGAGGAAATAGTAATTATTTAAACAAAAAAAATAACCCCTAAGTATTAGAGGTTATTTTTTATTTGCAATTACGCAAAATTTAATATGATTACTCTTTTAAGAACGATTCGTAATTTCTTGCCAACAGGTGTGTTCTAACCTGATTAATAAGATCAAGAGCAACACCAACCATGATGATAAGAGATGTAGCTCCGATACCTTGAAGCGTTTTTATGTTTGTAACATAACTTGCTAACGAAGGAACAAGAGCTATAATACCAAGTCCCATAGCACCGATGAACGTTGTTTTAGACAATATTTTATCTAAAGCCTCTGCTGTCGGTTTGCCAGGTTTAATACCAGGTATTGAAGAACCGTATTTTTTCAAATTGTCCGCAATATCTTTAGGCTGCATGTTCGGCATAATTGAAGCATAAAAGAATGTTAATGCGACAATCAATGTGAAATACAGAATATAATATATTGCTCCGTCAGGACTCATTATATGAGTTAATTTAACTACAAAGTTTTGTACAGCTACAGACTTAAAGTTTGCCTGTCCTACTAAACTTAAAATAGTTGAAGGGAAGAGTAATATTGCTATAGCAAAGATGATAGGCATTACACCACCCGGATTAAGTTTGAACGGAATAAACGAATTCATACCGCCGTAAACTTTGTTTCCAACCTGACGTTTAGGGTTAACAATAATAACTTTTCTAACTGCTTCCTGCATAATAACAATAAATATCATTGCTAAGAAGAATATACCGAGTAAAATTGCCAAACCTAACTGCATTGTACCGTTATTGGCAACGATTTGAGCTGTTCTTGACGCATAAACCGGAATACCTGATAAGATACCCACGAAGATTATTAAAGAACCGCCATTACCAATACCTTTTTCTGTAATTAATTCAGAAATCCACATAACAAGTACTGAACCTGCTGTTAATACTGTCATTGAACTAATAAAGAACATAACAGGATTTACATTAGGTAATACAGCACCAGGTAAGTGATGTAAGTACAACATAAATATTAATGACTGAAACGCAGCCAATACAACTGTGAAAACACGTGTATACTGCGATAATTTTCTTCTGCCGGCTTCACCTTCTTCTTTTTGTAATTTTTCTAATGAAGGAATTACAACAGAAACAAGTTGAATGATGATTGAAGCAGTGATGAAAGGCCCGATACCTAATGCAAATATAGATACCTTACCTAAAGCACCGCCTGAAAACAGGTCTAAGAAACCTATTATATTGTTACCTTGGGCAATGTTGCTGAAAATTTGGTTGTTTATACCATATAAAGGCATTTGAACACCAAATCTGAAGGCAGCAATCATTAAGAAAGTAAATATAATTTTTTCTTTCAAGCCTGATGCATGCCACATTGACATCAAATCATCTGTTGTCGGCATTTTCATTCCTTGTGCCATTATACTAACTCAACCTTTCCGCCTGCTTTTTCAATTTTTTCTTTTGCTGATGGTGTAATATAAGATGCTTTTACTGTAACAGCTTCTTTAATTTCACCGTTACCAAGAACTCTTAAACCTACACAAGAAGGATGAACTCTTTTTGCTTCTTTTAAACATTCGATGCAAACTTCTTTCATACCTAATTGAGCAATTCTGCCTACGTTAATTTCAGCATAGTTTAATCTGTGGATATTTTTAAAACCTTTTAACTTAGGTAATTGTCTGTAACCAGGCATTTGACCGCCTTCGAAACCTCTTTTAGATGAGTTTCCAGAACGTTGTCCTTCACCGTTGTGACCGCGGCAAGATGTTTTACCATGTCCTGATGAACGACCTCTACCAACTCTTTTAGAGCTGTGTGTTGCACCTTCTGCAGGTCTTAAATCTTCTAATGTAATTGTCATTTTAATTTTCCTCTTTTATCTTGTATGATTGCTCGCTTTCACTGTCACAGCAAACTGCTGTCATACGCAATCAATCAGTTTTGTCAGTAATTAGTCTACGATTTGTACTAAATGAGGTACTTTGTTAACCATACCTAAGATAGTAGCACTGTTATAATGTCTACGATTTGGTCTTGTTTTGAAAGACCTAAGCC
>JBKUMA010000236.1:0-2973 GCA_046955055.1 Candidatus Gastranaerophilaceae bacterium | reverse complement strand
ACTCTTCTTCTTTCAACATCGATTTCCAGAACAGAATCAATTGATAATTCAGGATTTCTTCTTTTTAGAAGTTCGTTAACTTTGTCGGGACATTCTCTAATCATCTTTATATCAAGCATTTTTACCACCTTTATATTACTGACAGAAGCTTACACCTCTTTTTACTTAATGATATTTATGGCATTATTGTAGTTTAAATATAAGTTATAATCAAGAGTTGTATAAACTTTACTAAATATTAAGAATTATGGATTTTTTGACAATATGCTGTATAATAGAAAGGTAAGAGGGAATGTGTAATGTTTAAGAAATTGGCACAAAAATTAAATATTCAAAAAAAGAAAGTTTCAGGTACTTCAATCAATCCTATAGATGTCGATTTTGACAGCAGAAAAAGCGTTTTCCTTGATAAGCTTACAAAAAATGCTTTAAAACTTTACGAAAAAGAATGCGATATTAAAAACTTCTCTAAGCTTGTTCTTTCAGATCCTGAAAATACTTCTCATAACGAAATCGTTAATGAATTGTTTTCTAAAGGTTTAATTGATATTTCAGACGATGAAAAACTTGCTGAATTATCTGATAACAGAAGATTTTTAAGAGATTTAGGTTTAACTGATTAGTCACATTTTATTGCTCAGAGCTGGAGATTTATGAAAAACTACGAAGATGTCCAAAACATCTCATTTGCAGGAAAAATTAAAAATTCACTTGTCGGTGCTTTGATTGGAGTTATTTTATTTTTCTGTGCCGTTGTTATTCTCTGGGTCAACGAAGCACAATACGCAAAAAAAATTGAAATAGCAAAGTTTATAAGAACAAATGTAATTAACGTTAATGCTGCAAACATTTCTAAACTCAACAACGGAAAACTTATTCACACAAGTGACTATGCAAGAACCTCAGAAACACTAAGCGACAATATTGTAAATATACCTCTTGCAATTTCATTAATCAGAAATGTTGAAATGTATCAGTGGAAAGAGATTAAGAGAACAAAGACAGAAAATCTCGGCGGCGGCAAAAGCCGTAAATACACTGAATATATTTACAATAATGTTTGGAGTAAAGAACTTATTAATTCTGATAATTTTGTACATAAAGAATTACATGAAAACCCTGCTGGATTTCCAATTGAAACAACAAGAATTAATGCAAAAAATGTCAACCTGGGTGCATATAAGCTCTCAGAAGAAGAAATTGCAAAGCTTGACAACACAAGTAAGCTTATGGGACTTCCTTATAATGACAAATACAGAATTTATAACGGTTTTTACTTTTCCGGCCTTGATTTTGACTCACCATCAATAGGCGACATAAAAATTTCTTATCATACTATTTTGTCAAATACTCCTGTATCAGTCATTGCAAAACAAAACGGAAGAAAATTGGAACCATACAAAACTAAAAATTTCACAATAGATATTATAGAAGAAGGCACAAAAAGTTCTGATGATATGATTAATGCCTTTTTAAACAGCAATACTATCAGAGCAAATCTATTCAGATTTGCAGGCTTCATAATGATATTATTTGCATTAAGGCTATTTTCAGCACCCCTTATAGAAATTTCAAACTATTATTTACTCCTAGGTAAAATAGTTGACTACATAACAGGCATTGCAAGTTTCATCATAGCAATAGGAATAAGCGGATTTATAATATCTCTTGCTTGGATTATTTACAGACCTGAAATAGCAATTCCAGCTTTAATTTTATCGTTGTGTCTTATTTTCTTTTTCCCAAGAAAAAAACATTTAACAATAGATTAAAGATTTGAAATCACAGTCTCTGTAAACTCTTTTGTAGATAGGCTTCCGCCTAAATCTGCAGTACAATTACCGCTTTCTAATGTTTTAAATAAAGCTGTTTGTATTTTTTCTGCATAAGCATTTTCACCAATATATTTAAGCATTTCAACAGCAGAAAGCAAAAGTGCCGTAGGATTTGCCTTGTTTTGTCCCTTAATATCCGGTGCTGAACCATGGACAGGCTCAAATACAGCACAATCAAGTCCTATATTTGCTCCTTGAGCAACGCCAAGGCCTCCGATTAATCCTGCACATAAATCAGAAACAATATCCCCGTACAAATTAGGAAGAACAAGAACATCGAATTGTCCCGGATTTTGCACTAACTGCATACAAAGATTATCTACCAAAATTTCACGTTTGTTTATTGAAGGGTATTCTTCTGCTATTTTTCTAAAGCTATCTAAAAATAATCCGTCAGAAAGCTTCATTATGTTAGCCTTGGTAACAACACAAACCTCTTTTCTGTTATTTTTAACAGCGTATTCAAATGCAAATTTTGCAATACGTTGTGATGCACTTCTTGTAATAAGCTTAATGCTTTCTGCAGTATCTGCATCAACTTGTCTTTCAATACCAGCATATAAATCTTCAGTGTTTTCTCTGACAACAATAATATCAACATTATCAAACCTTGTTTTGACGTTAGGAAGATTTTTGCAAGGTCTTAAATTTGCATATAAATCAAGTTCTTTACGCAACTGAACGTTTACAGAGCGAAATCCCTTACCAATAGGAGTTGTAACAGGAGCTTTTAATGCTACCTTATTCTTTTTAATGGAGTCAAGCACTCTATTCGGTAAAGGAACGCCTTCAGACTCAATAACATCAGCACCTGCTGTTTGAATTTCCCAGTCAATTTTTAGACCTGATGCTTCAATAATTTTTACTACTGCATCAGAAATTTCCGGTCCTATGCCATCCCCGTTAATTAACGTTATTGTTCTCATTGCTATTCCTCATTATCCTTAACTAAGTGTAGACAGCGTTCAAATTTTTGAAAAAATCCGCAGTTTGTAACGGTTAAAGTATCTTCTAAATAAACAACACCTAAGGCAAGTGCCGTTAACAGAGGACAAGCCATACCATTTGCATAATTTTTACAATTCATGCATTGGTCATCATCCTCAATAAATACTTTTCCTTTGTCACAATACATAAC
>JBKUMA010000235.1:0-3015 GCA_046955055.1 Candidatus Gastranaerophilaceae bacterium | reverse complement strand
GAAAACTTTTGAAAAACCTTTACAAAAAGATGTTCAAAGAAAATCCTGGCGGTGTTAGAATTGACCACATTGTTGGTTTAATCGACCCTTGGGTATACAAAGCTGGCAAAAAACCTAAAATAGAACAAGGTGCAGGCAGACTGTATTCATCTCCTGAACATCCTGAACTTTCTAAATATGCAATCGCAAAAATTGAAGACTTAGACATGGAGCTTACTGCAGACAAAGAAAAAAGAGTTAAAACTCTTTCTAAAAAACAAATCAAAGATTACGGCAGACTAATTGAGAAAATTGTTATCGCAGCAGCAAAAGAAGAAGGTTTGGATAAAGATGCTATTGTCTGTGAAGACCTTGGAACTTTAACAAACCCTGTTGCAGAAGTTATGAAAGCATACGGGCTTCAAGGTATGAAACTTACACAATTCGTTGAAGCTGACAAACCTGAAGATCCATACAGATGCTGTAATATCAACAAAAAGACATGGGCAATGGTAGGAACACACGACAATGAACCTATCAAAATGTGGGCTGATGCTAATATTCACACTCATGTTGGCTATCTTCATGCTAAAAACCTTGTTGACGACTTATTCAAGGAAGCTGAAAACAAAGATGATATTATTGTTCAATTAACTAACGATGCATGTTTCTTAGCTCAAACAAAATTGGTTGAACTGTTTGCATCTTGTGCAGAAAACATCCAAATTTTCTTCACTGACTACTTTAATATTTATGATGTTTACAACAGACCGGGTACATCCGGTGATGCAAACTGGAGTTTAAGACTTCCTGACAATTACAAAGAATTGTCGCCAATCAATCTTGCTAACATCTTAAAACTTGCTATAATTGCAAGAGGCAGCGAGTTTGCTTCTAAAAATGAAAAGTTAATTAAACAACTGGATGAAATTGCCGGCAACTAATTGAGGTTTTTATGAAAAAACTTTTAATAACTTTATCAATATTGGCTTTAAGTACGTGTTGTGTTTCCTATGCGGAAACACAACCGTATTTTCCAAGCACTGATGCTAAACTTGAATACAATATGGGTATTGATTTTTATAAAATAGGGCAGTATGACAAAGCAATGGCATCTTTCAGACGTGCTATAGAACTAGACCCGAATTATATTGACGCATATTTTAACTTAGGTTCTATTTTGGAATACTTGAAGCAATATGATGCTGCATTAACTGTTTTTAAACAAATTATTGTAAGAAAACCTGATGATTATGAGTCTGTATACAAAGCAGCCGCACTAAGTGCAAAACTTGGGCAGCAGGAAAAAGCTAAATCATATTTATCGCTTATTCCTTCTGGAAGTGCAGCGTTTTACAAAGCACAAGAACTGGCTTCAAGCCTGAACACAAATCTATCAGCTATAAAGGAAGAACAAAAACAAATTAACCAGACCGGAAACGCTTTCACACAAAGTAACGGCGTATATGAAAATATTACAAGCCCAACCGGTATAACAAGTGACAAGTCCGGAAATGTTTACGTTGCCTGTTTTTCCGATAATACTATTTATAAAATAACTCCTGACGGCAAGAAAATTATATTTTTAAAAGACAATCGTTTAAATGGACCGATTGCAATGATTAGCGACAACAACGGTAATATTTATATCTCAAACTATAATGCTAATAACGTTTTAAAAGTAAGCACAGCAGGAGAAGTCATAACACTGATTTCTAATGTACAAAAACCTTATGGCTTACACATAGCAGGAAATATGCTTTTCGTTTCTTCACAAGGGACAAATTCAATTGTCAGGTATAAATTATATTAATCCTCAAAAAACTTATTTAGAAGCACCTGAACAAATTTCGCATGCAACGCACTGAAATCAAAAACAAACTCGTTAACATCTGCTTTTGCAAGTTCTTCAACTTTGTCAAACTGCTCAAGAATAGTGTCTTCAAACATATGCATTCTGCAGAAGCCGTCACATATGAACGGAAAAATTTTATCTATAGAAGGGTCATGCAACGCAAAGCCGCCTCTATGACAAGGTGCCTGACAGGAAAGACGAGAAATTATCGCACTATCATTATTTAGCGGGCATAAACCAAGGCTTGGCACCCTGACATTACCCGCAATTGTATATTTCTTGTTTGGTATATCATGTTTAATCTTTTTAATTGTTCTGACTGCACTTTCCATATCAGGGAAAGATGTAAAATCAACTGTTGTAATCGGTGAAAGATTATTCAAACACTTGATAGACATACTGTTTAAAAGGTTTATACCCTGCCCGATTTCTATAGGTATATGGTTGATGTCAGGATCATTAATCGCAGCCCAGAAATATCCGATATTATTGATTATCAAAGACGATGGTGCCGGATTAGTCAAAAGAATTTGTTTTACATATTCATAAACTCTGTCAAAATCTCGCTCAATCAAAATTCTCGGTGTTGAAAGCTGAAATTTTATATCGTATTTGGCACAGAATTTTTTTACCTTCATTATAATTTCATGAAAACTGCTTGTCGCCAAGTCGCAAGTGGCAAGGATTTCACCGTATTCAATAGAATATACCGGATTTACACCTGTTTTTTTGATGAATTTTTCAAGTTCCTTAAGTTGTGCAAGTTCTGACAATCGTAAGTTTATATGGTATTTATCCTTTTTAGAATAGTCATTGTCTGTTTTAATTCTTGGATTCTTAATATCCCATTCAAAATTTTTAATATTTTTACTGAATTTAAAATCGCTTCCCTCTGCACTTACAACCTCACCAAGAAAATGGTTGGTTTGATAAATACTTTTTCTGACGTGTTTAAACGGCAACTTTTGGTGTTTAAAAAGCTTTGGTTTCTCCAATATTTTTTCAACAAGTTCAATGCCCTCAAGAATTTCTTCAGAGCTGTTGAATTTACCTTTAATAACAACACTGTCTATTGCTTTAAGTTTTTTAATATCTTCGGCACACCATGGAAGATTATCACTGTCTATTGCCAGAGGAAGTTTTGTGTATTTCTTAATCTTAGCAATATTTTTCATATAAAT
>JBKUMA010000234.1:0-3067 GCA_046955055.1 Candidatus Gastranaerophilaceae bacterium | reverse complement strand
CTTGTTTTCTTGTATATCTCATACTAAAATCAAAACAATTTAAAAATAATTCTTTAAATGCAGATTTATGTTCTTCATACAAACCTTTATTAATCCAAAAATCATAAATCACATCAGACATCTTCAAATGATCTATAACTTTATCTGACGACTTCTTAAATGTAGCTGCCATAATAGAGCCTTCTCGTCTAAGGTAATTATACAGTTTATCTTTAACATAATAAACAGTCTTACACATAACAGAATATTGCCAGAAGAATGCAAAATCTTCATAATGAAAGCCTTCTGCAAATCTTATATTATTATCTTTGATAATTGATAAACGATAAATTTTATTCCAAGCTGAAACGTCTGTATTTAATCTTTCTTCATCAGTTAATTTTCTTAACCCTTCATACTTAACTCTATAATATTCTTCATCGCCCTCTTTACTTACAAAAGAAAAATCTCCTACAACATTCGTTCCAAAAATCAACATATCCGCATCTGACATATAACGAGAAACTATATTGTATGTGTCAGGTTGAATCCAATCATCCGAATCGACAAATGTGATAAATTCTCCTGTAGCAGCATTAATTCCGGCATTTCTCGCACTAGACAATCCACCGTTTTCTTTAGTAATCAACTTAATTCTTTTATCTTTAGATGCATACGTTTCTAAAATCTTTGCAGAGCTGTCTGTAGACCCGTCGTTTACACAAATGATTTCTAAATCAGGATAAGTTTGATTTACAATACTTTCAAGACAGCGAACCAAATATTTTTCCATATTGTATACAGGTACTATGACAGATATTTTTTTCATTTTATTTTATTTCCTTTCAATAATAAACAATCCCTTTTTATATTTTATCTCTAAATCTATATTTAAAAGGGAAAAACGCTATAAAAAAGGCTTTCTTAAATTCACGTCCTCTAAAAACTTCTCTGGTTATCAATTTGTCTTTAAAATTTTTAGAGTATTCTTTGCTCCAACGTTTCAAGAAATCCCAGCTTGCAGGTTTTTGCAATCTGTTAAAATTCCATCTGTAACAGTGAAATTTGATATGAGGAATCAAAGCTTTTACATCTTCATATATACCGATTTCTTTTGAAAAACGTTCTATTTCCTCATACTCATCACATACACAAAAAACTTTTCCAGACGAATTAATAGACGAATTTTCATTGTCAGTTCTATAATGCAGCAATGCATCTTCAATTATCATAAACCTTTTAGCAGTAGCATAAGTTTTAAACGCAAATGCTGTATCCTGATAACTTGCACCAGGTGTTTCAAGAAATCTGATATTATATTTCTTTAAAGTATCTCGTTTGTATATGGATGCCCAAATAGAAGGCTGCTGATAAAAAACTTCTTGTTTATCTAACGGAGAATATACCGTATTATGTTGAATCATTGAAAAATCAGATTTTTTATTCGTATTTTCAAGTGAATTATAAAAATAAAAATTACATCTTGCAACATCCAAATCATTTTCTTTGGCAATATTATACAACTTTTCAAACATATCAGGTTCTGCAAAATCATCTGATTCTACAATCCCGATATACTCACCAGATGCATTATCCATACCGATATTCATAGTATTACCGTAACCTGAATTTTCTTTGTGAATAACTTTAATCCTGTTGTCTTTTGCGGCATAATCGTCACAAATCTGAGGGCTTGAATCTTTTGAACCATCATCCATAATAATAATTTCAATATCTTTAAGAGTTTGATTTACTATACTGTCCAAACACTCTTTCAAATACTTTTCTACATTATAAACAGGTACGATAACTGAAACTTTTGGCATTTATCAATTTCCTTTTCATTTTACAAACTACTTTTCTGCATAAATAAAATTATTAAAAAGAATCATTTGCCTTCTGCCTTTACCCAATTTTATGCTTATAGCCTCTCTTCTTAATAATTTCAATCTAGCCTTCAACCATGATAAATACGGATGTTTATAAATATACATTAACTCTGCATATTTAGATTTACATAATTTTGATTTTAAAATATTTTCATCCATTCGCTTTATCATTTTATTTATTAATGACAAACCATTCTTTAAGTCTTTAAATTTCAAAGCTCCAAGAACAAGTTTTATATAACTAAGTTCTCTTAAATAAAGTTTTGATAATGTATTTTCATCATTTATAGAATTTTCATCAAGCCAAGCGTGAACTTCATCACTTCTTTTGAAAGGTATAGTATAATCTTTCAAATCATTTTCTTCATACAAGTTAAGCTTTCTCCAATTGTAAAAAGCTTCATCAATATATGAAATTCTATCAGCCAGACACAATGTTTGAACTTGGAATAAATTATCAGTCCAGCCTGCACCCGGTGCTTCTACAAACCTTATATTATGTTTATCAATAAAAGATTTTTTATATAAACAACTCCAAATACTTGGATGTAATGACAAGAATATAGGATTATCAGTGTTTTTAAAAACACCGCCGGGAATATCATATTCTTTACCCCAATTTAAATTCTTAAAGTATTTAAAACCTTTCAAGTCATAATATTCATTAAAAGTTGATTTAACAATATCAAGCTGATTTTCAGAAGCACATTTGTATAATTTTTCATACATATCAGCTTTTATAAAATCATCAGGCTCCAAAATAGCTATATATTCACCTGTTGCCTTTTCCAAACCTACATTGCAAGAGTGTCCGTATCCGCCGTTCTTTTTATGAATAGCAATAATTCTGTCATCTTTCAATGCATATTCATCAATCATTTGAGGGCAATTATCTTTACCACCGTCATCTATCAACAATATTTCTATATCTTTTAAAGACTGACATAATACGCTGTCAAGGCATTCTTTTAAATATTTTTCAACGCCATACACCGGGATTATAATACTGACTTTAGGCAATACCCATTCTCCTTAGCTACTTCTTACCCTACTGGATATAATCTTCACCTTAGTAAATCATATTATAAACAAAGTGTTTTTTATATTTATTATTAAGAATAATTTATAAATATATACACTAATAAAAAAAGTCCTCAATACAAATTGAGGACTTTAAATTTTTAAACTGCTGTTAAATT
>JBKUMA010000233.1:0-3072 GCA_046955055.1 Candidatus Gastranaerophilaceae bacterium | reverse complement strand
CTAATAAATCTTCGTTGCTTTGAAGCATTGTAGAAAGAAGAACCTTTTGTTTTTCATCTAACTCTCCAATTGCACCTTCAAGGAAGAATTTTAGAGTTTGAATTGCTGCTAAAAGAGGGGTTCTCATATCATGTGTAAGTGTAGCAATAAAATCATCTCTCAAACGTTCTGTTTCTTTTTGAACGCTAACATCGCGAATGACACCTACAAATTTTTCAGCATTGTTATCATCATCACTTGAAATAACAGCAAAGCTGATTTCAACAGGAGTATGTTTTCCGCTGAGTGAATTAACGATAAAATAATCTCTTAAAAGTACTTCCGACTGCTCCGGACCAAGACCGAAAATACCGCCGCACGCATTATCTTTAGACGCATTCAGTTCCTTTACATTAGAATAAGCAATCTCTTGAAATTTCTTTTTACATAATGAGATTTCTGACAATCCTATCATATTTTCACAAGCAGGATTAGCTTGCAATATGTGTCCTTTATTATCTATTATGATTATGCCGTCTGCACAGAAATTAATAATTCCGCTCAATTTTTTGTTTGCCTGTGACAAATCTGCAGTACGTTCTGCAACTATTTTTTCTAAATTTGCAGAATAGTCTTCAAGCTGCTTTTTTGCATCTTCCAATTCTTCAATTTTCTCGCGAAGACTGCTTAATAAATGACTGCGTTCAATACCGTTTCTGATATTCATAAGCAAATCGTCATTGTCCCAAGGCTTTTCAATATATTTGTAAAGTCCGATTTCATTTATTGCTTTAATAGCATTTTCCTTATCTGCATAGCCAGTAAGTAATATCATACTCACTTCAGGATGAAGATTTTTGGCAGCGGTTAAAAATTCAAGTCCATTCATTTCAGGCATTAAAAAGTCTGAAATAATTAAATCAGGAGTTTCAGATTTTAAAAACTCTACTGCCTCTAAAGGGTTATTAAACAAATGTATATCAGAATACCCCTCAACTTTAAACAGAGTTTTAAAAGCTGAAGTTACAATTTTTTCATCATCAACTACTACTATCTTACCTTTATTCATACTTTAATGATAAGCTATTTTTGCAATTCAGACAAATTCATTACAAATTCGCAATAAAGCAGTTTTCTGCGTACGATAATCCCCCAAAACTTTTATAAGTCTTAGGGGATTGTTTATGGATAAATTTAAAACTCTATGCTACTTTTTTGTATATGTATGCTGTTGATATTGACGGGAAGCCAATTCCTGATCAAATAAGAATAAAGCTGATTTGTCATCACCAAACATTTTTAATTTTGTTATGACGTCCCAGGCATTAGCTTCTTCTTCTACCTGTTCAGCTATGTACCAGTTAATAAAGTTTCTTGTTGCCATATCACATTCTTCTTCTGACATATAGGCAACGCATTCAATACTCTCTGTTACATATTTTTCATGCTCATAAATTTTTTCAAAAATCTGTAATGGATTTTCAAAAGATTTTTCAGGTGCATTAATTTGTTGTAAATTTACAGTACCGTTTCGCTCGATAATATAATCGAACAAAATCATTCCGTGGTCTACTTCTTCCCTTGCCTGAACTTTCGTCCAATTGGCAAAGCCAAACAAACCAATTTCATCAAAATAAGCAGACATAGCAAGATATAGATATGCCGAATAAAATTCCTTGTTAATCTGTGCGTTAAGAACATCTTCTACTTTTCCGTTAATCACTTTCGCCCTCCCAAAGCCCATGAAGGTTGCAAAATTCTCTTGCAAGTGTCTTACCGAGCTTTTCTTCTAATAACATTTTTGGTTCATCTCCTGGATGCAAATATTGCAAATATGCATGATTTTTATCTTCAGAAATGGTTTCTATAAACATAATGTAATGATCATCGTTCATCGGATGAAGTACTTGACCGACTCTAACTTCGTCTTTTCCTTCTTCATTTTTAACAAACACAGGGATATGTTTCTCTAACAACATTTCTTCTCTGTTTTTGCCGTCAATAAAATGCATAGGCTGTCCGCAGCAAACTAGTTCACCGCCGCCTGCAATTATGACTTCAACGAGATTTCCACAGATTTCGCATCTGTACATATCTAGTTTTTCCATTAGGTTTTCTCCTTTCACTATAAAAAGAGTATTATTTAAAGAGAAATTTACATTCACCACAGTATTATGATGGGTGGATAATTTTCACATACATATTTCTTTACAAAGGGGTGAAAAAATTTTTATTACTGATTTAAAATACAAATATGAAAGTTCATGCGGTCTCTTTTCAATCTGGTGTGAATAGTAGTGAACTTCACAATTATGAAGGTGTTTTAAATCCTTTCTTATACACGCAAAATATCAAAAACACGAAAGAGGATTTTAAGGCAAATACTTTTAAAATTGTGACAGCATTGCTTGCTGCTTTGGCTGTTGGAATTACGTTAATAAATATAAAAGGGAAAAACCAGTTTTCAAAAAATATTGTTGAAGTTAAAGACAAATTAAAAGGTTTAAATAAGATAACAAAATACAAAAAAGCTGTAGAAGATTTAAAAGAATATGCTCTTTATCCGCTTATGTCAACAATAAAAGGGGATAAAACATTTTTAAACAACAACGAACTTAAATCAGGAATTATAATCGGTGGGAAAAATACAACCGAATCAAAAAAAGTTATCCAAGCATTTTGTGAACATGCAAAAGCCTTAGGAATAAGGTGTATAGATGATATGCCGGCAAAACTTAAACAAAAAAATGAAAAACGCAGATGGGTATTTAGTGCCTTAAAAGAGGCTAATCAGCATTTTAAAAGGACTAAAGAGTATACAATAATTAACATAGGCAATATAAACTCGCTGGCTGATTTTAAGGAATATAAGCCTACTATGTCAAAAGTTGAAAGTTTTCTAAAAGAATTAGACCAAAAGACATATCCTGGTGTATTGTGGATTGCCCACCAAGGTCAGGGAACACTGCCTTATTATTTTAACAATATGCCTGTTTTGATTACAAAGCTTGTAGACTAAAAAATCTTTTGTGATAGAATGAAATCAAGCCGTGCTCCACGGGGAATTGCAATCCCTCGACCCGAAGCTTATGC
>JBKUMA010000232.1:0-3077 GCA_046955055.1 Candidatus Gastranaerophilaceae bacterium | reverse complement strand
CATTTGTTTTGGATTTACGTTAGCGGAAGTGTTAATTACTTTAGGGATTATTGGGATTGTTGCGGCTTTAACTTTACTATCTATCTTAACCCAGAAAGTAGAAAAAGAAAGAGTGAGTCAATTAAAAAAAGTATACTCAACTTTGAACCAGGCTTTTTTACAGACAGTTTCCGAAAACGGCACACCTGATGAGTGGGGAATGGAAACTATGGATGATGAATTGAGTCATTACATTTTTGCCAAAAATTTCAGACCATATTTAAGATTAAGCAAAGACTGCATAGATTTACCTTATGTAGAGGTAGCTAAAGTATGCCGAGTACAACTTAATAGCTCTCACATTGCCAAAAGTGTAATACTTATTGATGGGACTACCGTAACATTTAGGGTCTATGATGGCAACTGCACATATAAGGGAAACGTTTGCGGAGAGTTTAGAATTGATTTAAACGGGCATAGACTACCAAATAAAAATGGTGAAGATATTTTTAGACTTTATTTTTCAAAAAACGGAGTTATACCATTTGGTCTTCAAAATTCAAACTTCACATTTGAACGTGGCTGCAACAAAAATATTACATCCCCATATCCTATGTATGATTCTGCAAATATGTATGCTTGTGCCGGCTGGGTAATTTATAATGAAAACATGGATTATTTACATTGTGATGACCTTAGCTGGGATGGGAAACATAAATGTGACAAATAAAAAAGAGCCTTTATCAAGGCTCTTTTTATTTGTTTATTCAACAGTAACCGATTTTGCAAGATTTCTCGGCTGATCTACATCTTTGCCTAGGAATTCAGCAATATAATACGCTATCAACTGTAAAGGAATCATTGCAATAACAGGTGAAAATAACTCCTGAACTTCCGGTACTTTTATAATATTCTCAAACAAATCATCGAGTTTTTCATCATTTGAATTTGTTAAAGCTATCATACGAGCATTACGGGCTTTTGCTTCTTCACTGTTTGATAAAAGTTTTTCATACACTGAACCCTTCATTAAAATAGAAAGAACAGGCATTGTTTCATCAAGCATTGCAATAGGACCATGTTTTAACTCTCCTGCAGGATATCCTGTTGCATTGATATAGCTTATTTCTTTCAGTTTCAATGCACCTTCAAGTGCAGTCGGGAAGTTTATCCCTCTTGCTACATAAATAAAATCTTTTGTATTTGCATAGACTTTTGCAACCTTTTGAATATCTTCTGTATGAGCCAAAATTTGGTCTACTTTTTGAGGCAGAAGCATCATTTCAGCTTTTAATGAAGTTAGAGTATCTTTATCAACACTTTCTTTAATTTCAGCCATATAAAGTGCCAATAAATAAAATGCCATTAATTGTGCTGTATATGATTTTGTTGCTGCAACTGAAACTTCAATACCCGCATTAACAGGAACAAGGCTGTCAGCTTCTCTTGCCATAGCACTATCAGGTCTGTTTGTTATAATAAGAATATGTGATCCTTTTGCTTTTGACTGTTTAATTGCAGTCAAAGTATCAGCAGTTTCACCCGATTGAGAAACTCCTATTACAAGCGTATGGCTGTCAGTAACAGTTTTTCTGTAAATATATTCACTTGAAGCTTCAACATCAACTGCAATATTACAGAAATTTTCAATCAGATATTTACCAATCATTGCCGCATGCAAAGAAGTTCCGCAAGCTATAATTTGGATACGGTTTAAATTTTTAAGAGTATCTTTTGTTAGCTTTACTTCATTAAGAATTATAGGTTCATCAGGAGCATGAAGCTTGCCTACAAGTATATTTCTGATTACATCAGGCTGTTCGTGAATTTCTTTCAGCATAAAATGCTTATAGCCCATTTTGCTCAATGCAACAGGTTCCCAAGGCAAAATCTCTATTTTTTGAGCCAACTCATTACCATCCTTATCAATTAATAACATACTGTCAGGTGTAATAGTAGCTATCTGATTATCAGTTAAATACATAGCCTTTTTAGTGTGTTTAATAATTGCCGGTACGTCAGATGCAACGTAATATTCACCTTCTCCTATACCAACAAGTAAAGGGGCATTTCTTTTAGTTACAACAATTGTATTTTTGTAATCATTATGCATAACACAAAGTGCGTATGCACCTTCTATTTCTTGAGTAGCAAGTCTTACTGCTTCTGTCAAATCTTTAGTTTCTGCATATATAGAAGCAACTAAGTGTGCTATTGTCTCAGTATCTGTTTGAGTTCTGAAAGTACAGCCTTTTGCAGATAACTTTTCTCGTAATTCTTTATAGTTTTCAATAATACCGTTATGAACAAGAACAAGGTTTCCGCAGTTACATGTATGAGGGTGAGCATTAAGAACTGTAGGAGCACCATGAGTTGCCCATCTTATATGACCAATACCCATAGTAGAGTTTGAAACCTCAGAAACATGAGGTTTTAAGACATTTCTTAAGTTTACAAGTTTACCTTCTGCCTTATAAACCTTAATTTCATTATCACATTTTAATGCTACACCTGAAGAATCATAACCTCTGTATTCTAATTGTTCCAATCCATCTAATAATATATCAACAACGGGTCTGTTTCCAACATATCCAACTATTCCGCACATATTTTCTCTCTCCAATAAATTGTATGTCTGTATAAGACATTATAACATTGAAAATTTTAAAGTTGAATATCCTTACAAAAGTTTTACATGATACTTATAAGTTCCTGGTGAAATTTTAATAACAATTTTATCATAAACCTTGTAGAGGTAAAAGAGGAAATATTATGAAAAAGATGATTATTTTATTTTGTGCTCTTATTATGGGTACAAGTGCATTTGGTGACATCATTTATGTT
The DNA here is from genome assembly GCA_046955055.1 of Candidatus Gastranaerophilaceae bacterium. GTDB lineage: Bacteria > Cyanobacteriota > Vampirovibrionia > Gastranaerophilales > Gastranaerophilaceae > JBKUMA01. The sequence goes on along the minus strand of JBKUMA010000232.1, from coordinate 254 downwards.
GAAAACAATGTCAACATGGATAATTTTTGGGAAAAGACTGGAAGATCCGAACAAAAAGTTACTGATGTTGGTTACAAAATTATGGATGCAAACAGTCTTAAAAGATCGCCAATACATATATTCAGAATGCAAAACCTATTAAATGCCTGGGCTGTTCATCCTTCTAAGGACATATATATTTCTTTGAATTTTTTGAATTATATTGAAAATGATGATGAATTAGCAGCCATTCTTTCACACGAAATCGCTCATTC
>JBKUMA010000231.1:0-3083 GCA_046955055.1 Candidatus Gastranaerophilaceae bacterium | reverse complement strand
AAGCTACAGTTCAGCAAAATCAGGCACAAATTAACAATGCACGTGCTAACGTTTCAAAACTTCAAGCAGTTGCAGATTACGACAAACAAATGTATCAAAGATACAAAAATCTTTATGCAAAAAACTTTGTTGCAAAAAGCGAATTAGACCAGATGTACAGCACATACATGTCTGATCTGGCACAGATAAGAGCTGCAAAGGCACAAATTAACCAATACCAAGCATCTTTAAAAACAGCACAAACAAATTTAGGCTACACAAAGATAATTGCACCTGTTGACGGAACAGTAATTTCCAGAGAAATAGACTTAGGACAACCGGTTGCAGCAAGTTTTCAGGCTCCTGAACTGTTTACAATTGCACAGGACTTAACTAAAATGCAAATTGAAGTTAATGTATCAGAAGCAGATATCGGCAAGGTTAAAGAAGGACAGGATGTAGTTTATACTCTTGACGGTTATCCTGACAGCGAATTCAAGGGTAAAGTTACTCAGGTAAGAATTTCACCAACAACAGTATCTAACGTAGTAACTTACTCCGTAATCGTTGGAGTTAATAATGAAGATATGAAATTAAAACCCGGAATGACAGCAAATGTTTCTATAATTACCAACAAGAGCGAAAATGTTCTCTGTGTGCCTAACATTGCATTAAAATTCACCCCTAATACTGACGGGCAAAAATATAAAAATCAAGGGATTTGGATTATGCAAGACCATAAACCTCAAAGAGTAGATATCAAAATCGGTGCAAGCGATGATTCATCAACAGAAGTTATATCTAACGCTTTAAGTGAAGGCAGCAAGGTAATAACAGGGATTAAAGGCAAAGATAAAGACAAGAAAAATACACGTATGAGAGGTCCGGGAATGTTCTAAAATCCCAAACTTGAAAGGCAGAAATTGAGTTTAATAGAAGTAAAAAATGCAATAAAAACTTACCAGACAGGCGAAGACAGTTTCAACGCCCTAAATAATGTTTCGCTTTCAATTGATAAAGGGGAATTTGTAGCAATTATGGGAGCATCAGGTTCTGGCAAATCTACTTTCATGAACATGCTTGGTTGTTTGGATAAGCCTAATTCAGGAAGTTATCATCTTGACGGAATTGACGTTTTATCGCTGGATACAAACGAACTTTCCGAAATAAGAAATATTAAAATGGGTTTTGTATTTCAAGGTTTCAATTTAATATCAAGAACAACAGCAGTCGAAAATGTCGAACTACCTATGATTTATAAAGGAATTCCGGAAAACGAAAGACGCGTAAGGGCAATGAATGCTTTAAAAATAGTCGGACTTGAAGGCAGGGCAAATCATATGCCCAACCAAATGTCAGGCGGTCAGCAGCAGAGAGTTGCAATTGCACGTGCAATAATAAACGACCCGCCTTTAATACTTGCCGATGAGCCTACAGGTAATTTAGACACTAAAACAAGTATTGAGGTAATGGAATTTTTTGTTAACTTAAATAAAAACACAGGCAAGACAATAGTGCTTGTAACTCACGAACCAGATATTGCAGAGTATTGCGGCAGAGTGGTTAAATTTAAAGACGGAAATATTATATCCGATGAGGTTAAAAAAGCGGCAAAATGATAGATTTCAAATCCACATTAAAAATGGCGGTTATATCGCTTAAAATAAACAAAATGCGTTCAATGCTTACTAGTTTAGGGATAATTATCGGTGTAAGTGCTGTTATCATTATGCTTGCTGTTGGTACAGGTGCAAGTGTTAAGATTGCAAAAGACATGGAATCAATGGGAAGTAATCTTTTAATGATTCGTTCAGGCTCAGTAACATCAGGCGGTGTAAGAATGGGTTCAGGCACGCGTCCCACATTGACTTTGAAAGACGCGGAAGCTATTGAAAAAAATGCCTCAGGAATTCTTGCTGTTGCTCCGTATTCATCAGAAGCACAGCAAATTACATACGGAAACCAGAACTGGGCAACATCAGTTGCCGGAACAACTGCTTCTTATTTATACATAAGAAACTACGACATTGCTGACGGAAGGAATTTCATTCCGGAAGATATTAAAAATAACACAAAAGTTGCTATCATTGGGAACACTGTATCCACAGAGCTTTTCGGTGATATGGATCCTATGAACAAAACAATAAGAATAGGGAATGTTCCCTTTAAAGTAATAGGAACTTTAAAAATTAAAGGTCAAAACGGAATGGGACAGGATCAGGACGATTTAGTATTTATTCCGATAACCACTGCACAAAAGAAAGTTTTTGGGACAGACTTTCCCGGAACAGTAAAAATGATAAATGTTCAGGCACAAAATTCAGAGGTTATGAGCCAAACAGAAGAAGACATTACAGAAATTCTCCGCCACAGACATCATATCGGCAAAACTCAAGAAGACGATTTTCAGGTAAGAAACCTTGCTGAAATGCAGGAAACAATTAAATCTTCTGCACGCACAATGTCAATACTTTTAGGTGCAATAGCATCTGTATCGCTTCTTGTAGGCGGTATAGGGATTATGAATATTATGCTTGTATCTGTCACAGAACGTACAAAAGAAATCGGCATAAGAATGGCAATAGGAGCGAAACCGCGTGATATCAGAATTCAATTTTTGATAGAATCGTTTTTACTGTCAATAATAGGCGGTCTCATTGGAGTATTACTGGGTGTTGTTATTTCAAAATCCATCCAGATGTTCAGTGAAATGTCTATTGTCATATCAAGTTTTTCAATAATACTTTCACTTGGTTTTTCAGGCTGTATCGGCGTGCTGTTTGGCTACTATCCAGCATACAAAGCTTCGCTTTTAAATCCTATTGACGCGTTAAGATACGAATAAAAAAATTAAATATCGATTAAATCATCAAATTTTATATCCAACGCTCTTAAAATTTTTATCAACGTTGAAACTCTCATATCAACATCAGCCTTTTCAATTTTTCCTATATGTTGATAATTTGATATATTAGCAAGTTCTGCTAACTGTTCCTGTGATAAATGGCGTTTAAGTCTTTCTAAACGAATACTTTCGCCAATACTTATTAAATCATTTTTATTACTCATAATAATATATATTACAAGATTGACAATATTTATTC
>JBKUMA010000230.1:0-3084 GCA_046955055.1 Candidatus Gastranaerophilaceae bacterium | reverse complement strand
ATTTATAAAACAGCATTAGAAATGTATCTGGATAAACAACTGCCTCAAATTCCACAAGACGTAGAAGAATTGATTTTGAAAGCAAAAGAGATATATGAAAAGTCTCATCCGTCTTTAAATAACATGCTGGAAGCCTTCTCATCTTTTGAAGAAACTGTTGAGTTTGTTTCATCGCTTGACTTCGGTCTTATGTGCATTGCACATCCTGCACGTACCAACGCAGATAAAATAGATTCAACAATTGAAAACTTCTACACTGACTTTTTTGAAACTTTCAAAAAATATGGCAAAGATAAAGCTTGTTTTTATGAAGGATATTACCAATCTTACGAAGGCGAAACTTTAATTAGCAGGCTAAAAGACATTGATAAATCAGCTTTAAAATATAAACTTATACCAACAGGCGGCCTTGATTCTCACGGACTTGACGTTATAACCAGATGTCCGTATACTTAATATATAAGGATTGGTTATGTTGAAAAAGATTTTATTACTATTTACACTTATAATTTTTTGTACACCTGCTATTCTGGCAGAAGACGCTTACGTCAGTCCTGAAAACTATGCTGTTAATGAAGCTGATTTGACTGATTACATGTCTATACCAGCTCCAAGTAAAAATTATAAATCATCAGGCCATTCCAGAAAAAGCAAATATAAAGAGCCAAAACCTCCAAGCAGAATGGAAGAAAATATTAAAAGCTGGCTCAGAGAAAAACGTTATAATGCTCAAGAACCTCACCATGGAGAGCTTCATGAGATAAAAGTCAATTCAAAATATAAACAACAAGAGAATAATAATTTACCAGAAGTAGAAACTTTAGAAAATGAAACCGACTTAAATTAACTAAAAGTCTAATTCAAAGTTGTTGAGTATACTTGCTTTATACTTATTTAAAAGTCTGTGGAAAGTTTCCATTTCTTCCAGAGTAAAATCTTCTAATATTTTTTCACCCAGATTTCTAAACTCGTTATGGGTATCTTCATAGAGCTTTTTGCCTTTAGAAGTGATTTTAGTAAGCTTTTTCATAATATTATTATCAGTAACAGCAACACGCTTAATATAGCCTTTATTTTCCATTTCATTCAATATTTTACCAATATGTGCTTTACCTTTAAATAAAAGTTTTGACAAATCGCTCTGTGACGCATCAGGATTAGCCAAAATATAGCTTATTATAGTAAACTCACTTAATTCAAGAATAGATTTTACGAAATTCTTGTAATAGCTTTTTCCTAACAAATAACTTATTCTTGCTGTTTGTTCAATATTATAAGGCAGACCATTAATAAACAAAGGTTCTGTTTTAATACGATTTTCCATAAATACTTCCTTTATAATTATAATAACATATCAAGTAACAGTTTTATAGAGGTAGAAAATTCTACGTGTAAAAATTTCTTTACATTCAAATAAAAATCCTTAAGTAAAAGATAGAAAATTCCGTTAACTAAATTGTATTTTAGTTTGAGAGTATGTAAAAACTATCAAGAAAGGATGGTATCTTGTGACAACAATTTCAACAGTAAATAGCAACACAGCAAGTGCAGCAGCAAGCAATGCACTTACAGCTAAAACTTCACAATTGAGTGAAACTACAAAAGCACAGCTTGAAGCATTAGGGATTACAGCAACAGATGGCATGACTGAATCTGAAGCTCAGCAAAAAATAGCAGCAGCACAAGCAGAACAGCAGCAAGAAAATGGATGTCAGCAACAAAATAATTCAAGCGAAAGTGAAATATTATCTGAAGCTAAAAGCCTTGCAGCACAAGTAGGTGTGTCCATTTCTAGTGATGATGATATATCTGAAATACTAGATGATATCGGAGAAAAACTTGAAGTATTATTAGAAGAAGCAGAAAATAATCCTGGTATTTTATCCACACTTTCAGGATATTTATCACAACTTACCAGTTTGGATGACAGATATGAATCAATGCAAAATTTCCAAAGCAGTCTATTTTCAGCAATGAACATGGTTTCAACAAACAACAAAATTGCCCTAGGATTAGAATAAGGTTCCTAATAAAAATAAGAGAAATAAGCCCTAAATTGTTAATCAATTCAGGGCTTATACTTACTACGGAGTTTCTATAGTAAGTTCGGTACACATCTGTATCATGTTAACTCTGGAAAGAAGGGTTATAGCATCATCATAAAGTTTTTGAACTTTATCATTTATTTTATCAATCTCTTTAATAATTTTTTTATCATCCTGTTTTTCAGTCATAAAGATTCCTTTATTGGCAACATATATATATTAATAAAAAGTTCAGGATAGTCAATTTTTCTATAGGTAGAAAAATATACTATCATTAAAAAATTATTGCAAAAAGTAGTTGACAAAAAAAAATGTTTTAGGTATGATTAATTCTGCTGAGGGCGTTTAGCTCAGTTGGTAGAGCGCCTCCCTTACAAGGAGGATGTCAGAAGTTCGAGTCTTCTAACGCCCACCATAAAAAAGAGGGTTTAAACCCTCTTTTTTTATTGTATATGACTTAAAAAAAGACTCCCTTTTGAGGAGTCTTTTGCTATTTATTCTTCCGGATGTAATGATATATTGTTGATAATTGCTCCGGCAAATTCATCTGTCTTGATTAAGCTTAGATATAGAAGTTTATTTGCTGTTGCCTGATCTAAGTCTATGAATTGACCGCCGGCTTTATCTTCTGAAGCTGTGACAATTTTAACATTTGCATTAATTTCTAAGTCACCGTATTTTAAGTTTACTGGTACAACATCTCCAACTTTAAGTGATTTGTTGTGAGCAAGTGAGACACCTCCTCTGGAAATGTTTAAAATTGATTCAACTTCTGTTGATGAATTAAATTCAATTGTATTTGGGTTACCGTTAATATCAAATCTCATAAATTGACGTTTATCTATAGATTCAATATTTTCTTCAAGAACTCTTTGTCTCCACAAATCTTTGTATACATCATCTGAATTTATGGTTGGATCATTTGGTTCAGTTGGTTCAGTTGGTTCTGTCGGATCGGTTGGATCGGTTGGATCAGTTGGATCGGTTGGATCGGTTGGATCAGTTGGATCAGTTGGATCAGTTGGATCAGTCGGATCAG
>JBKUMA010000229.1:0-3127 GCA_046955055.1 Candidatus Gastranaerophilaceae bacterium | reverse complement strand
AATTTATTATTAATATTTCTTAAATTGTTATTAATGTTGTAAAGACTATTATTCATTTGTAATTGATTAAAATTATTGATACTATTTTGAACAGCTTGCTGTCTTAGCATATTTTCCTGCATTTCAAGCTGTCTATCCTGCGTAGTTTTATTAATTTCTCTATTTGTTAAATTTATGAGACAAGCATTTTGTTCTGTAACTGGATAGGTCATACATACATCATAACTATTTTTAAATTCTGCTTTTCTTGCAAGCCAATAATTTGTAAAAGGTACGACTTCGCTGTACCATTTTTTACTCATATTGTTAAGTATATTTTGTGGAATCGGTTCAATACGGGTATTTATTGGTGCAATTTGTTTCCAGTGAATTTCAAACTTATCCTGAATCTTTTCTGGCGGTGTAAATTTTGCTCTGGGAATTTCTATTGTACTTTCTTCTTTCTTATTTCTAATTGTTAATTTTACTTTTGTTCCTTCCTCACCTCTGATTAAATTCGTTACTTGATTAATATCTAATTTTTTGACTTTCTGGTCATTTATAGAAACAATTTCAGCACCTTCTGGCAAAGCATATTTAAAAGCCATTGAATCAGGGAAAATTTTAAAAACAAAGACTTTTTTATTGTAAGGGTCTTTTACAAGGTTTGCACCTATACCGCAAATAGGACTTTGAGCAAGAACAATACTTTGTAAAATAGTGCCTATTAAAACAAGAGCAATTAATAACTTTTTCATATTTACCTTTCTTAACCACGCATAGTATAAGTCTTTAAACTCTTAATTGACAAAAGATTACCCATTATAAACGCACGGTCAGTTTGTTCCATTGGTTTTATATTACCACGAAAATTGCAATATGAGTAAACGTGATTTACAAAAATTTGGAAAGAGGCTAAAATCCTTAAGGCTTGATAAAGCACTAACCCAGCTTGAACTTGCTGAAATCCTTGATATGTCGCCTAATTTTATAGGAATGATTGAACGCGGCGAAAGAAATACAACTGTCGAAAACGTCTTTAAAATCGCAAGAGCATTAAATATTAAACCTTCTAACCTCTTTGAAGAACTTTAAAGAAACAATTTACGCATTGTTTTTGCGAAATTAAAGTTCGTTCGTTTATGTTTATATGCGTATAACTAGCTGATTTATGAATGAATCTAAGGAAAAATATGACAATACTTGAGGATATAAAACAAGAACTAATTAAAATACATACTTCAACACACTATGTTGTTTATTTTGATATTTTAGGCGCTAAAGAATTAATTAATTCAAAAGATAGTGAATTGTACTTAAATTATATTAATAGTCTTTATAATGACACAATTAAAGGCCTTAAATCACTATATGCTGAAATTAATAATGTTGAAATAAAGTTTAAAATATTCTCAGATAATATTATTATTGCAATTCCTAAAACCGAAGGGGCAAATTCGGCAAAAGAATCAATTAAAAGAGACTTAATTGTAGAAATAGCTGCATATTTTCAAGTCCTAGCTTACAAATATTCATTGTTGACAAGAGGCAGTGTTGTTATTGGAGATTTGTATCTTGATAACAACTTTGTATACGGAAAAGCTTTAACAAGAGCATATGAACTAGAATCAAAAGTAGCAATTTATCCAAGAATTGTTGTTGATGAAAAATACTCGGATATTTTTAAAATGTCACAATATATTCGAAAATTTATTTATAAAGATTCTGATGGTGTCGAGTATTTGAATTCCTTTGAATGTTATTTTGACATTGCCAAAATATATAAAGAAGATGAAATAAAACATATAAGACAAATCCTGTGGAGTAAATTAAAAGATTCAAATCCAACTGTTGTAAATCAAAAGATTTTTTGGCTTATAAATATTTTTAATCAATTCTGCTTAAATAATGATTTAGAAAAATATGTTCTTGATGTTGATAAATTGCCGAAATTTATTGATATTTTCAATAAGTTTTTTGAAAATGCAGAAAAAATTGAAAGCTAATCATACAATAAATGTTCAACTTCTTTAATAATTTTTACTATACGCATTAAGATAAAATAGTAATCAATATTTTCTTCTATTTGTAGAATGTCATCTATAATGCAAGATTCTGAAGCTAAAGCTCCGAGTCTAGCTAAACATTTAGCTTCTAATAATAGGTGTCCTGCATCATTAAAGTTATCATCTATAATTTCCATATACCTTACTCCTTTTAAAAATCATAATAAGAAAGAGTGCAAAAGTAAGCCATATTGTTGCAAAAGTTTGCAGTTATTATGGTATCATAGTTGGTATGACAAAAGATTTTCGTATATTTTTAAAAGGTAAAGAATGTACAAACAAAGTTGTTAAGTATCAAAAAATTGGAAACAAATACAACGTCGTATTTAATAACGGAAAACAATACACTTATGCAGCATATAACGTCAAAGTAATTGAATCGGCTCTCGATGATGAAAAATCAAAAAACTGTTTTGAATATCTAAAAGATATTGCAGGTGCTGTTGGTTTAGAAAAAAATGGCGAAAATATTTTATTATCGAGTTATAACAAAATAAAGTTTATTGATAAGAATAGCATGTTGGCTAAATTTATTGGTCAAAGACTTTCTAGTAACAATTATGAATTAAAGCAAAATATTGTGTATCCTTTTGGTTTTAATAATAGCCAAGCACAAGCTGTAAATAAAGCACTGTCTAATGAGTTAAGTATAATTGAGGGACCGCCAGGTACTGGCAAGACACAAACTATCCTAAATATAATTGCCAATATTGTTATGTCAGGTCAGAGTGTTGCTGTTGTTTCTAGTAATAATTCTGCTACGAAAAATGTATTGGATAAGCTTAAAAAGTATGATGTTGATTTTATTGCTGCATTTTTAGGAAATCTTGAGAATAAACAGGAATTTATTATGTCTCAATCAGATTTACCCAACCTTTCAAGTTGGCAAATAGAAAATGAGCAAATTCCTGAATTAGAGAACAATTTAAAAAATGACTATCAAGAATTGCAAGAAAAGCTGGAAGTACAAAACCGATTAGCTTTGCTTAAACAAGAATTGTCTAATGTTGAATTAGAACAAAAACATTTTTTTGAATATTATAAAACTCTTGAGGTAAAGAAACTCCCTAAATGTATTAGAG
>JBKUMA010000228.1:0-3159 GCA_046955055.1 Candidatus Gastranaerophilaceae bacterium | reverse complement strand
TTATAATATTAATATAAACCATTCTGGAACTTGTGTGGCAGCTAGTGTTGAATTTAATCTGGCGAAACAATTTCCTGCTGAATTTGTAAGGTTTGCAGAAGGATTAAGTTCAAGAAATATGTCTGTGAACAAAACTATAAAGCTCAACAATCTCGCTGATAACACCCTTGATGCAATATGGCTTTTGAATGCTTTTGAAATACCATACAAAACTGATAATTTTGATAAGGCAGAATTAACTTTTAAACCTGATAGCAATGCAATGTTTAGAGCTCATATTCAAACTTATGAAAGAGATCCTCTTGAACGTTCTGTTATAGATGTTCTTATGCAATCTACATTTATGCAGGTTGGTTCACAACAATCTTACGATACATTGACAGATAAACGTAAAGGTAAATTCAACCAGAATGATAAAGGGTTGATTGAGTTTGAAAAGACATTTACAGAGTCTGTAGTAGAAGATAAAAACAAGATTTCTGTTACTTATCAGACTGTTGATGAAAATGCAAAGCTTGTGGGCTATGAAACTGATTTTAATACAATGAAAAACCAGATTGTACATTCACTGCAAATGGATGATAACGTAATTATCGGATATACACAGGTTGATCATAACAATATTATTATTAACGGTCATGAAATTACGATTATAGGCTACAAGAAAGATGACCGCGGTAAGTTGATTTTTATATGTAACGATACTGACGATAATCAAACTGGTCCGATTGAATATTATGAAGATTTCCTTCTACCCAAAATTCACCATGCTGCTTTGCCGCATGTAGTTGTTGAAAATGATGTTAAACTGGTTGAAAATTGGGTTGAGGGATTAAAAAATTATAGGGAATTAAAGAAACACTCGACTGTTAAAGTTATGTAACATTTTCATTATATTAGAGCAATTTTTATTTTGATGAGTTTTAACTCTGATAGAATAGTATAAAAAGGGAAATGTGATGAATTATAATTTAAATACAACTCCTGTTTTTCCTCAGGCAAATATACAAAAAATCCCATTGAAAAATGATATTGGAAACAATTCAAACACTATAAATTCAAATATTACACAAGACACTTTTACTTACTCATCACCTAATCAGACAAAAGCTCCTGATTATCCGAAACCGACAGTTTCAAAACCGATTGATGTAAGTATTTTTTATATTAATGATAATCATGGCAGAATCGGCAATATGTCAAGAATTTATACAGCTAAGAAAGATTATGATGCTATAACAGCTAATTCAGGTGCTGATAAATTCGTACTTTCGGCAGGAGATATAGCAGCCGGGGCTGATCAAAACCTTGTAAAGGTTGCAAATACTTATATGCGTGGTTTAGGATTGGATGCTACTTCTGACGGTAACCATGAATATGATTCTAATCCTCCAGAAATAGCTAAATCTAAAGAAGGTGCTCATTTCAAGAGTTTGGGTATGAACTTAATAATCCCTAAAGGGAATCCTCTTGATGGTGTTATTGAGAAAACTTTTGTAGCAGAAAAGAATGGTCATAAATACGCAATTATAGGCTTAGCACCTCCAGATTTACATGAAAGAATTAGAGATAATGACTCGAGAAAACAAATTGGGGTAGAAGATTTTGAAAAGACTTTAAAAGAACTTCAAAAATTATCCGATAATTTCAAAGCACAAGGAATAAATAAAGTTGTTGTTCTTTCTCACTGCGGGCTTGCTAAAGACCAGCGGATAGCAAGAGAAACATCAGGAATAGATGTGATAATAGGCGGTCATACGCATGATCTGCTTGAAGGTATTGAAGAAGGTAAAAATTTATTTTATTCTAAAACAAACGAACCTGTTATAATCACTCAGGCAGGAAAAGACGGTGAATATTTTGGAGTTCTTAATCTTCAATTTGATGATAACGGAATTATAAAAAAAGTTCAAAACAATGTTACAAAGACCAGTGGATTTAAACGCAGCAATACATTAAAAGGTGTGTTTAATCATATTCTGGGTAAACCTGAAAAATTAGGTGAAATAAAATCTGCATTCGGGCCGACAAAAGAAAGATTAATTGATCCAAATCCAAACGCTTTCTTCATTATGGACGCAGTAAGAAATGAATTTAATACCGACTTAGCTTTGATTAATGTAGGAAATGTCAGAGGCTTCTTTGAGGCAGGTCCGATTGACTCAAGACAGGTATTCGAAGTTGTACCTTTGAAAAATAATATGGTTAGAATGAAATTAACAGAAAAAGAAGTTGTTGATGCTTTAAAAAATGGTGCAAAATCATTTATTAATCCTGGAAATAAACCAAGTATTGTCATACCGTCCGGGTTAAAATATACTGTTTCTAGGACAGGTGAAATTAAAGCAGCAAGTTTTATTGATAAGCAAGGAAAAGAAACCCCTATTGATGTTAAGAATCCAAACCCTGATAAAGTTTATACTGTTGCTACCGATGATTTCTTTGCTTCAGGCGGTGACAATCTTATTCCAAACAAAATTCAAACAGGCGAGTATGACCAGCGTTATGATTATGACAAAGATAAATTAACCTGTGATTACATCAAAAAACTTGTAGCTCAAAATAAAGAAATAAATATTGTTGATGATGGAAGAATTACAGTAGTTGAAGCTTAATCTTAATATCCATATTGTTCTTTTGAATTGAGGTAATCTTTTACAAAGTTCAAGGATGATTGAACAATACGCGTTACACGTGATGAAGATAGACCAATTTGCTGAGCAATATCTTTTACCTGCATGTTTCTGTAGAATCTGTATTCAACAACAGTTCTTTCTTTAGGAGGAAGTTTTGATATAGCTTCTCTAATCATTCTGCCCATTTCAGTAATTTCTGCATTTTCATCAGGCATTGCGTGATTGTCTTTCAAAAAATCAAATGGAGAATCATTATCACTTGCAGCAGCAGCAAGACCGTCAATAGATAAAACGGTTTCATAAATAGCTTCTCTGACTTTTGCCTGCTGCATATCAATACCTTCTGCAGCTTCATCTTCATCGTATTCGGTTTCAGCTTTATGTTTTAGTGAATACCATTTATATCTGATTCTTAATTCGTTTCTAATTGCCCAGCGAACAGCAGTCGCAATGTATGCAGCATTATATTTTTCCAACTGTTCTTCTGTTTTGTTTTTTATCAAAACTTGAACTGCAATAATAC
>JBKUMA010000227.1:0-3160 GCA_046955055.1 Candidatus Gastranaerophilaceae bacterium | reverse complement strand
GAATAACATGGATGCTGCAGCAAAAGAAATAACTAAAGAATACAATTGTGTAACTGTTTTAAAATCGCATAAAACCATTGTTACAGATGGCAATATTGTTTATCACAATACAACAGGAAACAGTGCTTTAGCAAAAGCCGGAAGCGGTGACGTTTTAACAGGAATTATATCAGGACTTCTTGCTCAAAAAATGCAACTATTAGATGCTGCTTGCCTTGGTGTTTACCTTCACGGGCTAGCCGGAGATTTGGCAAAAAATGACCTGACTGAATACGGTGTTTTAGCATCCGATACAATCAGGTACATTCCTTATGCTGTTAAAAATTATTTAAATTAAGCGTTGAGATCTAATTTGTAGCCGACAGCTCCGTGTGAGTCTCCATATGCTTTTGCTCTTTCTGCAAAATTACCGATATTGAAAAGTCTTTCTTCTGAAGAAGGTTTAGACATTCCTGTAACTCTAGCAATATATTCTGCATCTTTAGCATCATTTTGTGCTTTTAATAATGCAGAATCAATATTTCTTCTTGTAGCAGCATATGAGTCATGTGCCAATTCTTTTACTGTAATACCTGCTTTTTTAACCAATGTATCTTTTCCACCATTAAATGCGACATTGTTGATTCCTTGAATCATGATTTTCTCCTTTTAAATTTTTTAAGTAAAACTTGTTTTGGGGTAACAAAATGAATTTTTCTTTGCTACTTAATAAATAACTTGAAAAAAATTATTTTGCTATACTTTTCCAATAAGGTTTACAATTGTTCACAGAATTATAATAGTACAACAAGTTACATTAACAATTAGACACCTTACCTAATATTACTCTTTTTTCTGCTCCGGTGCATGACGGGAGATTATTTGGAATACCGTAATAATTACAGTACCCGAGTAAAGCAAAAGCCATTACCTCTTTAAAATTATTAGAAATTCCATAAGCTTCATGAGTTTTTAAATCAATATGCTTCGGAAGATAATGACGCAAATATTTCATCAAAGTAGGGTTATAAGCACCGCCGCCGCCAATAATAACTTCTTTTACATCAATATCAGGATATATAAATCTTTCATATGCTGAAGTAATTGTTTTTGCAGTCAATGCAGTAACAGTAGCAATAATATCCTTTGGCTCTTTTGGACCAAATTTTAAAGCATTCTCAATATATTCAGGAGAGAAATATTCACGTCCAGTAGTTTTAGGAGGATTTTTAAAATAATAGTCATCTTGCATTAAACATTCAAGCCAACTTTCAGAAACTTTACCGCTATCACCTATTTTTCCATCTTTATCGTATGGCTTACTGTAGAATTTTTTCATACAGTAATCAATCATAATATTACCAAGCCCGGTATCAAAACCAAAAGTAGGATGTTCTCTGCTGATTACTGTTACATTGGAAATACCACCGATGTTTTGTACTAAAACATTTTTCTTTAAAGGTTTAAACCATTTTTCATCGGCAAAACAGACTAAAGGAGCACCTTCACCGCCTGCTGCAATATCTGCCTCTCTAAAATTAGAAATTGTCATGCATCCTGTTTCTCTTGCAATAACAGAACTTTCTCCTATTTGAAGTGTACTTTTCAAAGAAATTCCATCAAGGCTTTTATCAAAAGGATAATGATAAATTGTCTGCCCATGGCTTGCTATAAAATCAGGTTTTCCATGCTCAGAAATTAATACATTACAAGCATCTGCAAAGCATTTACCAATGGCAAAATTCATCTGGCAAATATCTGCAACAGTAGCGTCACCATTAAACAGACTGAAAATTTTCGCTTGAATATGTTCGGGATATTTGTAATTTATACCTGAAATAAGTTTTACTGACATATCCGGATGCACCTCGCACAGACCGGCATCAATGCTGTCGCATGAGGTTCCTGACATCAACCCTATAACTTTTTTAATCTCTAATTCATCAACCATATTATATATAATATAAAAAAGCTTGCGAAATCGCAAGCATACATTTTACGTTTACAACTATCCTACCAAATCTCCAACGTAATTCTTTTAATAACAATAATCTTTAATCTCAACCCTTTTACTAAAAAACAATATCCCTAATCTACTTCTTTGCAGTTGTAAGCGTAAAATAAACTTCCAATTCTTAATCGGACTGCTGTTGCCATCACCTCTTTTTCAATTGTCCAATAATCTAACTTTCCCGTCTGGTAGCTGTTATCTATATAACTTTTTTTAAATTAAAATAACACGTATTTGTCTTTCGACTCTTCTAATGTAAAACTAAGTAACAAGCTTGACAAGTAAAAAAAAATTAATTATTTTTTACAATTGACCATGCCCTTTATAGCTCTAAATAAAAATTCGTGTTCTTAAATCTTAATGAAGATATCTTAATGAAATTACGTAAAATTTTAGCCATTTTTCCATTGACAATTTAGAATTATTAATCATGGGGAAGTATTAAAAGCATGCTTAACACACAAGACAAATTAAAACTTTTATAGTAAAATAAATAATCAAAGGACTAAGCCAGAACATGAAAGAGTATATAAAAACAGACAAAGTCACATATAATCTTATTTCCTTTACGGGATTTAAAGCTTTGCTTTTATATGGATTTTTACTTGACTCGCCAAAATCTTACGATGAGATTTGCGAACACTTTCTTGCAAATAAGCACCTTAAAGAAAAAATTTCTATAGACACTCTAAGAGTCTACATCACATCGCTCAAAAGGTCAGGCTGCGAAGTTAAAAGACAAAAAATTGATGGAGTTTCCAAATATTTTATCACTGCTCACCCTTTTGAACTTAATTTTAGCAAAGACCAATTGCAAAGTATTATAAAAACTTACAAAAACATTGTAAAAAATATAAGTATAAATGAGCTTTTATCGCTAGAAAAATTCTTTAAAAAACTTGCAAATCACGTTCAAAATGAAGACTTTCTTGAAGTTTACGAAAAAAATTCAGTTTTTAAAGATCTTAATTTACAATTAATTGAAGAGCTTTTGGAATGCTGCGACAGAAAAGACCAGATTGTAATGCTCTACAATTCGCCTAATTCAGGACAAAAAGAGATTGAGATTATAACAGACAAACTTGAATTTTCTAACAACAAACTTTATTTATACGGCACCGGTTTTGAATATATGCAATATGGAAGCTTTCTAGCCTCAAGAATAGTTGA
>JBKUMA010000226.1:0-3176 GCA_046955055.1 Candidatus Gastranaerophilaceae bacterium | reverse complement strand
AGAGTGATTAAAACCTCAGCAAGAGTAAAACCTTTAAGGAGCTTTAAATTTTCGCCCCCCCCCCAACGTTTTGAGGATTAACAAATGATTTTTTCATAATTATGACTCCTTATTATATTCTTTTTTATTATTATAAACTATTTTACATTTTTTGCAATAAAAAAGCCCTGATATTTATCAGAGCTTTTTTATTAATTATAATAACCTAATGTTTGCAAGTTTTTCGAGAACATTTCTTTACAAGAGTTGTATTCTGCGTCAATCATCTTGAGTCTGTTTTGGTATTGCAGAAGCTGGCTGTCTAATTTCTGTTCTAATGCCTTCAGCTTAGCCTGTCGCTGATTCAGCATTTTCGTTATCGGACTCTCAGGATCATAATCATTTCCAACCTGCATTAAATCATCTGTAGATTGAGACAAGCCGATTTTAGTCTGGGTTATCAATTGGATTTTATATTCCAAATCTAACCTTGCCTGTTGCAAATATTGCATTCTTATTGTGGCTGTGATTAATCCCATATTAATCTTCCTTATCTGGTTTCGTTGAGATTGTTCCCCTTTAAGAAACTGTGCTGATTATTTTCTGCTATCAGCTGTTCCATTTTTTGGAATTGATGGCGGTGGTAGTTTAACCTATACTGTGCCATCTTTAGTTTTTTCTTCATTGTCAGAAAATCTTTTAAACCTTCGACAAATGAATCTATCATTGACTTTATAGGGTTCTTCCTTAGCAGGAAGTTTTTTGAATAAATTAAAAAGTCTAATAACCTTTTAATGTTCATCTCTAAAGTATCACGAAGCATTTTTCTCCTTTACACTTTAGACCTACATGTATATTAAAACAGCGGCTAATGAATAATTGCCATGTATATTAACAATCTCTTAACATGTCTTAATCTTTATAGGTACGTGTTTTCACTTTCTTTCTCTTATAACGGAATTATGGGATTAAACTTTAATAAAAATCATATGCAGCAAAAAACTTGTAATAAAATTTTACAAGTTTTGAATAGCCTTACTATCGCCGTCTATTGATTCTTTTAACATCTTTTTCACTACATCACCCTGTGTATCAAGCATTTTGCACACAGTTTCAATATTTCTTACCTTATTTGATAAGATAGTATCAGCACTTGCTGTAATATTACCTGTAACATTTTGATATGCCGCCAATGCCGCAGAAGTTGTACCTTGCATCAAGTTACCCATAACTATAGCAGGTAAACCATATTCACCCAGATACGGAGCAGCAGCTTGCATTATACCGCCCCAACCAGAAATTACACCGGCAACAGGAAGAACAATATTTTTCATTCCCCAGCCGTAACCGTTTGCAGCCCCTACACCGTATGCAGCAGCACTTGCTACATCAGCAATCCCGCCAAGGTTAGATGCATAACCCGTTGCAGTACCTGTATCGGTGCCCCAGCCGGCAAGAATTGAAGAAGCCCCGCCTGTAGCATATCCATCTCCCAAGCCCCAGCTTAAAGGTGCTGCACCGCTTGGAAAACCTGAATAATTATATAAACTGTTTAAACCGAATGAGGAATTACCGCTGAATTTACTTGCATAAGAAGTTCCCGGTATAGCCATTGATTCAGCATTACCAAAAACAGTAGCGAACGAAGATGGTGCAAACAAGCTTGCTAAATTGTACAGAAATCCGCCTGTAGCTTCAAATCCTGTACCCATTCCGCTGCCGGAAACAGTTAAATCTCTAAGTTTATCATATGTTTCCCATAGCTGAGCTTTTGCATCTCCGCTTGCAGAACCGAATTTGTTTGCTATAACCAAGTAACTATCGTTTTTGTATGACATTTGTACCTCTCGTTTTTTAAACGTTTTAATCTAAGTAATACCTTATTCAAAAGTTTTGAATGTAGATTCAATGTTCTTATCAATAACTTTCTTAACTGCTTCCATTTCTGTTTGAAGTGCTTCTTGTTCTGTATCAAGCTGTTTCAAACGAAGTTCAAGCGTTCTGTCTTGTTGTTGAATTTTTTCTGTTTTAGCATTGATATCGGCAATCTTCTTTTCATAGACTTGCATATCATAATTGTATTGATTCATTGCATCATTATATGCATTTTCATCAGTAATTGTTTCAGTATTCAACGTATATGTAGCTGAGGAATCTTCGTATCTGATTGTTTGAGGACGACCTTTTTCATCCAAATCAACAAAAGCTCTTTGTTGTCTTTCTATTTTAGTCTTAATATCTTCAGCATTATACTGTGTTAATTTATTTTGATTTTCTGTAGGACGTGTAGGGTCTGGTGCACTTATTGCTGACGCCTGCAAATCTTCTATGGAAGCAAAATAACGCTTACCTTGAGATTCCCAAGTATAAATATTACCTGAACTAGCAATACTTTCATCAGGGAATTCTCTGCATATTTGCTCATAAGCTGCTTTTTGATCAGGGTCAGTCGGATCATATGCTGTAACTTTATTATTACCAACATATGTCGGAATTCCGGTTTCAACGTGGTATTCTTTTGCATCTGCTGTTCCTGCAACTGCAGCATCCAAATCACTCTTAAGAGCAAAATGCATTGTTCCATCAGCATCATTATATGTGTAAATATCAGCTAAATCTTCATCTGACAAATACGGATATTGCTGCTTAATTTTATCAAAATTAGACTTTTGCTCTTCAACATTAGGGTTGTAATTGCTAAGTACATTACCATCGACAGTATAATTTGTACCGTTATATGCAACATTTCCTCTTGGAACTGTGCCTTGAGCTCCGCCTGTATCCATTACAACCTGAGGATTATTTTTCTTAGATTGAACACCAGTAAACACATCCGCATAGTGGTAATGAGTAACCATATAATTGTATCCGTCAGGATCATCTATTAATTGCGACATATTAGTAATAGTTTCGCCGTAAACACCATCTTCATATGAATATTGAAGTGTTGTATAATCCTGAGTACTTGGAGCAGTAGGCACTTCTAAAGCCAAAAGTTCATTAAAAGTATTTGCACTTTGATTTGCCAGGGCAGTACGTGCCTGGTTAATTTGTTGTCCTTCATATTCAACGTTAGTTTTTCTTGCCGTCAAACCTAAGTATCTTGCCTGTGACGCTGCCATGCCCATATGTATGCTCTCCTCGTGTATTCTACCTTACATTTTGCTTTATAATGATGTTTGATTAGAAGTCAACAT
>JBKUMA010000225.1:0-3192 GCA_046955055.1 Candidatus Gastranaerophilaceae bacterium | reverse complement strand
AGATAAATTACTTCTACAATAGCAAAAAATATTTTTACGGATTTTAATAGTAATATGATGATGAACAGCACTATAAATTTTAACGGAAGGCTAGCAACCGGACTGTGTAAAAAACTTGGTGTAGCTATAGAAACTAAAATACCAGGAGCTGATGACTTGGTTTTGAGTGATATAAAACACTTGTCCAGCTACAACAGATACAAAAACGGAATAAATTATAAACCCAAGTCTTTTAATGACAATATGCAGAGTAAGACTTACGGTGTTTTTTACAACCATGCAACTCCGGAATTTACGACTGAAATAAAACTTGCTGATACTAATCTTGATTTGAATTCAAAAATTACGGATTATATCACTCCAAATATAACAGATAAAGCCGAGGCCGAGCTTTTTGAATTACACAAACTAGATACTACTATTTAGTTACCAGTTTTCCGAGCCGTATTTTTTATATAAATCAATAGTCTTTTGGATTTTGGCTTCAACAGCTTCTATCTTTTTGAAGGTTTCGGGATTTAACGTTTTAGTCTTCAAAAGTTTAAGTTCAAGAAGTTCTTCTTTTGAACGTCTAACCCTCTCTTTATCTTCTTCTCTTTTCCAAAAAAGCCAGCCTTCAAAACCGCAGCCAGGAGGAACAATTGCCCAGGGAGTACTTGGGAAATGAACACATAAAGCCGGTCTATTTTCGTAATTAGAACATTTATTATCATCCTGTAAATATTTGCAGCAATAAAATGTCATTTCTTCAACATTCAAATTGGGATTATCATACTTTAAAAGATTAATTATATTATCAACGACATCAGCATCAACCTCTCTTGCAGCTTCGATTGACTCATAAGGTTCAAATATAGATAAAAAATCAATTGCACCTTGATCACCGCATTCAGCTTTAATCTTCAAATCACTGTACGGCGTTGATGTTGTAACTACACGGCAGCATTTACCGCACATTTTGCAGAGATTTTGAGGACGCTGATTTAAATAATTATCTTCGTAACTACCCATAATCCTATTATAACTATCATGGTTAAAATAACGTATTATTGTTACATTTCTTAAAAATACCTAAAATTAAGCAATAATTTTTTATCAAACTACTTTATTTATATAA
The DNA here is from genome assembly GCA_046955055.1 of Candidatus Gastranaerophilaceae bacterium. Lineage (GTDB taxonomy): Bacteria > Cyanobacteriota > Vampirovibrionia > Gastranaerophilales > Gastranaerophilaceae > JBKUMA01. The sequence continues at coordinate 2,075 of JBKUMA010000225.1, read as the reverse complement.
GTAGTAGTAAAGGGTAGTTTTCATGCAAGGTTCAATAGGACAAAACAATATACAACAAAGTCAGCAGTATTCACCTGTAACAAATACGCAAACAACTGCTCAACCTCAATATTGCACACAACCTCAGATTGCAGCAAATCAAACTCAAGCTCAAAGTGCTCCAAATTATGCAGGTGTAAATATTCAAATATTTAATCCTTCTGTCGGTGTGCCAGGAAGTGCTTCCCCTGTTTACAATGTGAATGCTCCTTCTTATCCTCAGCAAACTCAAAATGCAGGTCCGCAATGTTATCCTTCAAATTATTATACTGATAATTTTAACAAAGGACAAACTAATAATGTTACAAACGAAACTAACATTAAAGAAACTAAGACTACAGAAAGCAAAGAGGAAAAGAAAACTGAAAAAAGAGAAATAGTTCAGCTAACAGATGAATATATCAAAAATCTTGAAAATTATTTAAACAGCCAAGATAAAGAAGTCAGAATGATGGGTGCAAAAGAGGTTCTTGCAAGACTTGAAGAGGACAATTCCAGAAAAGATGATCCTGCTTTGAATGCACTTGTAAACAAAATGCTTCAAGACCCGTATACTCCTATAAAAATTCTGGCAATGGGTGCATTAGATTCTAGAATTGCATCCGGTGACGATTATACAGTAAATTTATTGAAGAATATGCAAAATTCAACATCAGGTTACGGACAGGACGCATTACAAGCCTCTAACATATTGTTAAAGATGTCAGGTCAAACAGTAGAAAAAGAATTTGAAGTAAAAGACAAGCCGAAAAAAGAATCAGCAAAAGGTTAAATAAATTATGAACGCAGGTTTTTTATCAAAAATAAAATCTAATTATGTAAGCTATCTTGCGAAAGGTACAGGTATAGCTGCACTTGCTCTTGTTGCAAAAGACGCACACGTAATAGGAAAACTTCAGGCTGATACTTTTGCACAGAGCCGTGATGCCAATGCTGTAGAAAGAACTTTCAATAATACATTATACTTATCAAGTCCGAGTATGACTCAAGATGCGATGAAAAAAGGGGTGTTTCGCTGGGAAACTGAAAACAATTTTAGAAATTTCTTTAACTCAGGCATCGGCTATTTTAAAGGTTTTGGCTCTATGCTTGTAAACCAAGTAGTACCGTTTACTTTAGGTCTTACTGCTTTAATAGGTAAGGGCAAATGGTCAAAAGGCGGTGCAATAGGACTTGGTGCATATGCATTAATATCATTCTTAAAAGACGGATTGGGACTTGGACAGAATAACCCTCTTAATCGCAAATTTTAATTACCATGGATAATCATCTTTGATTTCCCAGCCGTCAATCATTATTAAATAAAGACAAGCCCTTGGATCACTCCCATTGCATTTGAAAGTATGATTATTTAACAAATTATCTCTTGTCGTATTTTTTATATCAGAACCAAATTGAATGCTCTCATAGTTATTACTATAAACCATGCTATAATATAAACGATAACGCTTACTTATTCCTTTAGCTTTACCAGATACATACTTTTTTGCCGCCGAAGGATAAAAATACATTTCAATAAGCCCATTAGCTCTTGCTCCATAACCTTGAATTAAACTGCCATCAGGCAGATAGCAATTTGGAAGGTAAGCAGGATTAACATTTACAACTTTTACACAATTCATTTTGGGTAAAATTTCATTTGTATAAAATGCCACAGCATCAGAATCTGTAGGAAAAATCCAATTTTCCTTAGGTCCATTTTCAATTTCAGCCAAATTCACTGCATTCTTCACAATAGAATACATTTTTTTTAAACGACTTGCAGTAACTTGTTTTTGGTGGTTTTCAATCAAATTTGGCAACGTCATTGCTGCCACAACGCCAATTATACCAAGAGTGATTAATACTTCTGCTAAAGTAAATGCTGTTTTCTTAATGTGATACTTCATATCACTATTATAACAGTTTTTATAGAATTTACAAGGGGTCGAAAAACCTTGCAGGAGCTTTAAATTTTCGCCCCCCCCCCGCAAGCATAGCTGCTTGACCCGGTACATTGTGCCGGTGTTGCATTATCGCAAAGATGCTCGTTATTT
>JBKUMA010000224.1:0-3198 GCA_046955055.1 Candidatus Gastranaerophilaceae bacterium | reverse complement strand
GTCAAGGTCTGTTTCTGCACCGTCATCTGTAACAAAAACTTCTCCATGTTGAAAAGGACTCATAGTTCCGGGGTCAACGTTTATATAGGGATCAAATTTCTGGTTAATAACCGAAAATCCTCTTGCTCTTAAAAGTCTTCCTAAAGATGCTGCAACTATACCCTTACCTAAAGAACTTACAACACCACCCGTAATAAAAATATATTTTGTCATTTCTTTTACCACCTCAAGCCAATTTTTGTCACATTTCCACTATCACCGTACTCAGGGAATCTTCAATGAACTTATATGACATTAACCCCACTTATCCCTTCGCAACTATTTTGTTTTATTAATTCATTATTAATTAATTTTAGGAACCTTAAAGAACCCGTTTTCTTCTTCAGGTGCGTTTGCCATAAGTTCTTCTTTTGTTTGTTCATAACAAACTTTGTCTTCTCTCATAACATTCACGAAATCAATAACCTGAGTCATAGGTTTTACATTAGATGTATCAACTTCATTCATCTGGTCAACATATTTCAAAACATCACCAAGCTGTTTTGTGTATAACTCTTTTTCTTCTTCTGTTAATTCTAATCTGGCAAGCTTTGCCACGTGTTCAACATCTTTAATTGTAATCATTTTTCTGCTCCGTATAAAATATATTTTAATCTTATCATGAAAATCTTCAAGAAACAGAGAATTATTAAAAAAATTAAATTAAATTAAGGATTTTATTTTTTCAGACACTTATGATATAATATATTAGTAGATATTGGAGATTATTTGTGTTGGAGAGCAAAACAAAACCTGCCGAAGAACTGGATGCATTACTGGTTGCATATAAAGAATGCAGGGATAACAAGAAAAAAAGAATGATCCACATTAGCATTGTTGAAAATGCTATGTTTCTTGTTAAAAAAATTGCAGGTAACATTTCTGCACAATCAGGAATTGCACTTGAAGATTTAATTCAAGTAGGCTCCATTGGACTGATTAAAGCTATTGAATTTTACAACACTGATAAGAACACCAGATTTAAGACTTATGCATCATATTTTATAAGAGGCGAAATTAAACACTATCTTCGTGATAAGGCTTCAATAATCAAAGCTCCCAGAGAGTTGCAGGAACTTGTTTTTAAAATAAGTACAGCAATAAAAAAATTGAATGAAAAAGGCATAGAAGATCCAAGTGATGAACAAATTGCCGAAGAAGTCGGTGTTTCAACATCAAAAATTCATGAAGTGCTTGAAATTGAACACTGCAAAAGTACTCTCTCTCTTGACCAATCATTTACATCAGAAGATGATGATTTGACCTTGATAGACAAAATTCCATCCGGCGATTATCAGGAATTTTTAAATTCTTATGAAGATAAAATTATGATTGTGGAAGCGATAAAAAAACTTCCTAAAGATTTAAGACAAATAATAGAATTAAGCTACTATGAGGATTTAAACCAGCGTGAAATTTCAGAAAGAATAAATATATCACAAATGCAGGTTTCAAGACGCCTTAAAAAAGCATTGAGTAAAATGTACGAAATTATCAAATCAGAAGAAGAAAATTAATAAAAAAGATTAGGAGAGACATAAATGGCAGCACTTATAGCAATATTAGCTTTTGTATTCATAGTAGGACTATGTATCGGAAGCTTTTTAAATGTAGTAATTTTAAGAACATTAAGCGGAGAATCAATTGTATTTCCTGCTTCAAAATGTCCTAAATGTGAACACCCTCTGAAATGGTGGCACAATATACCGGTATTTTCATATATTTGCCTTAAAGGTAAATGTGCTTTTTGTAAAGAGCCTATAAGCATTCAATATCCTATAATAGAACTTTTAACAGGCATAATCTTTACTCTTTTATTCTTAAAATTCGGGGTAAGTTTTGATACTCTTATTGCATGGATTATTGCAAGCTTGTTAATAGTAATTGCAGGAACAGACTTTAAAGAAAAAGTTGTTTACGACATACATACACTATCTCTTGTAGGAGTCGGACTTTTATATGCAGCAATAGTTACTGCTTATTCATTATTTGTTATGCATCAGACAACAGGCACTCTAGAATTTTCCAAAGAATTACTCTTAAACAATCCATTTTCTATGTCAATTCTAGGCATTATAACCGGTGTAGTTTTAATGGAAATTTTTGCGAGATTTGGCTACTTCGTTCAAAAAGGTGTAAGAATGTTTGAAGTTGGCGATACATATATTGCAGCTGGTCTAGGTGCATTCTTGGGCTGGAGAACTTTGATACTTTCTTTGTTATTGGCTGTAATTCTTCAAGTACTTTATTTCTTGCCAATATTTATAAAAGACCTTATTACAAAAAAAGAATGGAAAACTTTAGTACCATTTGTATTATTTATAATATATTCGGCAGTATTTTTCACATTGCAGCACAGCGGAATTATAACAACAGACAATTTTGTTTTATACATTGTTCTAACATTAATTTTAGCGGCAATAGGCATCATTACCTGCTATCAAATATTTAAGGGTTTAAGAGAAAATCCTTCTTCTGCAACATGCCTGCCATTTGGTCCTGCTATGGTAATTGCGGCATTAATTCTTTTGATTCTTTAAACATAAATCATAAAACATTTTATCAAGGTTATCCTCGCATTCCGAAAGGTTTTCGAGGATAATTTTTAAGATAAGGCTTATATCCGGGCAATACAAATCATTATCTAAACTATAATCATAAGTATACTTTATAATTTTAGTAAAAGATTTTATATCAGAAACCTTTGAAGACAGTTCTCTCAAATTGTTAATCATTATTATACTTGCTCCTATTACTAATATAATGTTTATAAGTACTAGTATACTTCATTTACAAATAAAAGTCAATACACTATAATTAATTAATGCGTGATAAAAGATTAGAAACATTATCAATCAACATAAAGGCAGAAAGAGTAAGAAAAAAACTTACTCAGTCACAACTTGCTCAACTAACAAATGTCAGTGAACGTTCTATTAGCCAAATTGAACAATCTAAACAAACCCCTTCGGCATTAGTAATTTTTGATATTGCAAAAGCATTGGGTATTACTGTTGATGAGTTATACAAAGGCTTATAATTTAAACAGACAAGATTTTCAAACTTTCTTTCAAGATTTCTTCTGCTGAGGCATTATCTTTTAACACAACAACAGCATTTGAAATAGCATCCTGAATTTCTTTTCTTTCATAACCTAAT
>JBKUMA010000223.1:0-3241 GCA_046955055.1 Candidatus Gastranaerophilaceae bacterium | reverse complement strand
TATTAAATGCTCCAAATCAATTGTATGGAGAAATATTAACTGGTTCTGTGAGTATAATCTCGACGTTTGAACCGTTAGGAATGTAAACATCTTCACCGCGTTGGGTAAGAGATCTTATGCCGCCGCCTGCTGCACCGACGCTGCCTGCAACGAGTAAATTTCGTCCCCAGTCATCGCCTCCGCCTATTGCCGTAAATAATGCTCCGACAAGTAAGCTTGTTGCTGCTCCTATTAAAACATCTCTACTAATGTTTTTGGCACGTGTGCTTTTTGCTTCAAGTCTGATTTTTTCAGTAGAAATATTTATCATGTTACCGTTGGGAAGCATAATTTGATTGAAGGAAATTTCCATATGTCCGCTTCCATAGGCAAGCCCTGCTGATTTAGCACTGGAAGCTGTCCCGTATAATAAACTCCCTGCCGGAGCAAGTAGAATTCCGTTATAATACCAATCACGATCCAACCTTGCGGTTAGTCTGTCATTTTTATCCATACTTCCTGAACTTATTCCGGAATCAAATGTTGCAGTGAACTTTGTACCTTTCGGAACAGCAACAATAGCTCCATATAAAGGTTGTTCTCTATTATTGGGTGTAATAATCTGCGGAATATCAACCAAAGGGTTATAATTTGTACGTGAATAGATTTCTTCATTAGTGATTGGAGTTGTATTTTTGTTTTTAATCTCACGTCTTTCTTTTCTTTTTGAAAAGTCATTGTTTTGTGAAGGTATCATTTGATTATTCTGCTCAAAACGCATTTGTGCTTCATCACTGAAATCATAGTCCTCAAAACCTGTTTCTGCAGCAAAAACGGGAGTTAACAAAAATTGAGCACATATTAATAATGAAATCAGTTTCTTAATCATACTAACCTTTTAATCATTATAGCTTTTATTTCTACATTTTGCAATATTGCCAATATGGTTATGTTTTTGTTATAATCATTTAACGAGTTTGGTAAAAAATAGTTCATTTTAGAGGGCGGAAATTATGGAAAAAATATTAGAATTGTTAGCTGTAGTTATAAGTGCATATTTAATCGGATCAATTCCAACAGGATATATAATCGTTAAATCCTTTACAGGCCAAGATATAAGAACAATAGGTTCGGGATCTACCGGGGCTACAAATGTTAAAAGAGTTATGGGTAAAAAATGGTTTTTTATAACTCTTTTGTTAGATGCATTTAAAGGTGCTTTGCCTGTCATTCTTGCAAAAATCTTTGCAACAGCATTTACAGGAATAGGTTTGTTACCGGTTTTGGCTGCTGTTGCTGTAATCTTAGGTCACAGCAAATCTATATTTTTAAAGTTTACAGGCGGAAAATCTGTTGCATCAGGTGTGGGTACAATTCTTGCACTTAACTGGCAAGTTGGTTTAATTATTGCGGCTATATGGGCAGTCGTTACATTTGTTTCAAGATATGTTTCTTTAGGCTCAATTGTTGCTCTTGCAATTTCACCTGTATTAATGTATTTCTTCCACCAGCCGTCTGCTTATATAGCATACTGTGCATTGGGTGCTGTGTATATCATTTATTTACACCGCTCAAATATAGTAAGACTTATTAAAGGTGAAGAAAATAAGGTAAGATAATGGATTATACAGTTTTATTAATAGGTTTGGGAATAATTATAGCTCTTGTTGTATTAGGAAAAATATTTTCTTTTCTTACAAAAGCACTATTTGTTGTAATCGTTATTGCATTAATAGCTGCAGGAATATTTTTCTGGGCAAACGGAAGTTTGAATGATACCGCAAAAACAAGTTCTATTAATTACACTATTAACCCTTGATTAAATCTTTTAAAACAGAAGAATTGTTTGTGAAGTTAACATTTTGCTGCTGAGGTGCTGTAAAATTTACTGGTGATTTGAAATCAGGTTTTAGATTTTTAATATCTTCTTTTTTTACGTTGTAACTTTGTATTGAGCGTTTACCTGTTAATCTTCTCATAAAGTTGTAATAAGATTTTTTGAAACCTGTTGCATTATTTTGTTTTTCTTCAAGTTCAATCAGACCTTTTCTTGAATGTGTTCCTACAGGTACACCTACAGAAGTTCTTGTCAGCCATTCACCTAATGTTGTATTTGTAGCTGTAATCCAAGCTGCACCCATTAGTGAGTTGTGGTATTGAGAACTGAATGTGCTGTTGAATAAGTCAATCAGTAATGTTTGGTAGAACAATCTTGAAGCTTCTTGTACAAGTCTTTCTCTGAATTTTGTTTTCGCACCGTCTTTGTCATTACCGTTCGATTTCAACATAACCATGTTGTAGTTGTCAGTCATTAGGAACCACAATGTTGCTGCGGTACCAGCTGTTTTAGCAAGGTTGGACAAGTCGCTGTTTGATACATTTGACATTGTGTCGGAATTGAATGCTTTTAAGAAATTGTCGTTGACAAATGATTGGAATTCTTTTGCGTTGTAACCTTTTTTACGGGCTTCTTTACCGATTTTTTCAATACTTGTAGCAAGTGACTTAATATTATCTTTTAATATTTTTTGATGTACTTCTTCGGATGTTAATTTTGCAGCCGGTTTTTTAGTAAATGATGCTACTGCTTTTTCTACAAGGTTATATGGCAGTGTAATTGTGCTCCAGGCAAATCTGAACGGTGCAACTATGAATTTAACAAGCGGTTTAATTTTTTTACTTTTTTCACCGAGGTTAATAGAACCGTCTGCATTTGATGTTGTTGCAGCAACTTTTTTATATTTTTCTGCCAAATCTTTAAAGCCGTTCTTTTCAAGCACATTGACTACTTCATCAAATTGAGCTTTTGGCATTACAAAGTTTTCGATTGTGGTAGCTTTGTTGTACAATTTTTTGAAAGGTTCTAGAGTCGCTTTTATTGCATCATTTGCTCCCGGAACGTATTTTCTTATACCTTTCATTGCAAATCCGCCTGCAATTACGATTGCTGATGCTTTCATTAAACTGTCGAATGAAAGAAGTGGCTTTTGTTGTTTTTCTTTTGAATTTTTAGCTTCTTCTTCCTGATTTGCTTTGAAAGAAGGTGTATTGTTAACTATAGGTTTAATCTCTGCTTCTGGAGCGTGATTTCTTTCGTTTTCAAGTCTTGCTTCTTCCGGAGTCAATCTTGTTATATGTTTTCCGTTTGTTAGACGAGAGAATGATTCTGTTACAAGAGTTGTAGCAGCAGTCATAAGCATAATTCCAAGTTTGGAATTGTTAATGTATTTTTGTAATGCACCCATTGTAACAAGGGTTATGT